>JAFAEU010000040.1 GCA_023423855.1 Pseudomonadota bacterium
CGTGCTGGTGCTGGAGGCCGCGTTCGGCGTGCTCGGGCTGTCGCGCATGGCGGTCAGCAAGGCGGCGATGCGCGAGGGCGTGCTGCACGACATGCTCGGCCGCGGCAGCGAGCACGATCCGCGCGAAACCTCGATCGTCGCGCTGACCCAGCGCTACGGCATCGACGTGGCCCAGGCCGCGCGCGTGGAAGCCACCGCGATGCGCCTGTTCGAACAGGCCGCAGCGGCGTGGAAGCTCGATCCCGACGACCTGCTGATGCTGGCTTGGGCTGCGCGCCTGCACGAGCTGGGCCTGGCGATCGCTCACAGCCAGTACCACGTGCACGGCGCCTACGTGATCGAGCAATCCGACATCGCCGGTTTCTCGCGCCAGGAGCAGCAGTTCCTCGCCGCCCTGGTGCGCACCCACCGGCGCAAGATCCCCAGGTCCGCGTTCGACGCCCTGCCCGACCGCCTGCTCGCCGCCGCGCGCCACACCGCCGTCCTGCTGCGGATCTCCGCGCTGCTGCACCGTTCGCGCGAGACCGACGAGATCCCGCGGCTCGACCTCGCCGTCCAGGACAGCCGGATGACCCTGCGGCTGTCGCGGCGCTGGCTCGAGAACCGGCCGCTGCTGCGCGCGGACCTCGAGGGCGAACCGGCGGACATCGCACCGCTGGGCGTGCAGCTCGGCATCGCCGTCGAGTAGGCGCCCCCTGCGCCGTCATCCCCGCGAAGCCTGCCCCGCGAAGGCGGGGGCGGGGGCGGGGGCGGGATCCAGTGTCTTTGCGCAAAGTCAAAATGGATCCCCGCGTTCGCGGGGATGACGACTACGGAGCCTGACGCCCCGTCATCACGCAGTCATCGGCCTGCAATCCGCGTTTCATCCCCGTGCCGCAGCATGGGTCAAACGCGGAGATGCACATGCACTACGCCATCGTCACCGAAACCTATCCGCCCGAGGTCAACGGCGTTGCCTTGACCGTGCAGTCCCTCGAGCAGGGCCTGCGCACACGCGGGCACGAGGTGTCCGTGGTCCGTCCGCGGCAGGACGCGGCGAGCGCGCCCGACCCCGGCGAAACCCTGGTCCGCGGCATCGCCCTGCCCCGCTATCCCGGCCTGCGCGCGGGACTGCCCGCCACCGGCACCTTGGCGAAGGCGTGGACGGCAGCGCGGCCGGACGCGGTCTACGTCGCGACCGAGGGCCCGCTCGGCTGGTCGGCGCTGCGCGTCGCCAGGCGCCTCGGGATCCCGGTCGCCACCGGCTTCCATACCCGTTTCGACGAATACATGCGCGACTACCGCATGCCCTGGCTGGAACCGGTCGCGCTGCGCTGGATGCGCCACTTCCACAATCGCGCGGGCGCCACCCTGGTGCCGACACGGGAGCTCGAAGCCTTCCTCGACGGCGCCGGCTTCAGACGCGTGCGGCGACTGCCGCGCGCGGTGGACACGCAGCTGTTCGATCCGGCGCGGCGCGATGCCGCGCTGCGCGCGGAGTTCGGCGTCGGCGAAGGATCGCCGATGCTCGTCTACGTCGGCCGGATCGCCGCGGAGAAGAACCTCGCGCTCGCGGTGCGCGCGTTCCGCATGCTGCAGGCACGGCGGCCGGATGCGCGCTACGTGTGGGTCGGCGACGGCCCGATGCGCGAAGCGCTGCAGCGCCAGAACCCGGACTTCGTCTTCACCGGCGTGCAGCGCGGCGAGGCGCTGGCCAAGCTGTTCGCCAGTGCCGACCTGTTCGTGTTCCCGAGCCGCACCGAGACCTTCGGCAACGTCACCCTGGAGTCGATGGCCAGCGGCGTCCCGGTCGTCGCCTACGACTACGGCGCGGCGCGCGAACACCTGCGCGACGGCCTGCATGGCGCCGCCATCGCGCTCGATGACGAGACCGCGTTCCTGGCCGCCGTGGTCCGCATCGGCAGCGATGAGGACGCGATGCGGGCAATGGGCCGGGCCGCGCGCGAATCGGTGCTGGGGCTGTCGCCGCAGCGCGTCGCCGAGGATTTCGACCGGCTGCTGGCCGGACTGGGTACGGAGGGCATGCGCCATGTCGACCGCGCCGCAGCCTAGGGCAGGCGCCAACTGGTGGTCCCAGAACGATTCGGGCTGGTGCCTGCGCGCCAACCGCGCTGGCGCACGGCTCGGCATCCGCCGCTATTTCGCGGCGGTGAGCCGGCTCGGCGACGGCGTGTTCTGGTACGGGCTGATGTCGCTGCTGATCGCGTTCGACGGCTGGAACGGCCTCGCCGCAAGCGCGCACCTGGCGATCACCGGCGTCGCCGCGCTGACGCTGTACAAGGCGCTCAAGCGCTGGACGAAGCGCCCGCGCCCGTTCGCGGCCGACGGCCGCATCCGCGCCTGGGTGGCGCCGCTGGACGAGTTCAGCTTCCCCTCCGGCCACACCCTGCACGCGGTCGCGTTCACCGTGGTCGCGCTCGCGCACTATCCGGGGCTGGCCTGGCTGCTGCTGCCGTTCACGGCGAGCGTGGCGGCGTCGCGGGTCGTGCTGGGCCTGCACTATCCCAGCGACGTGCTGGCCGCGACCGCGATCGGCGGCGCGCTGGCCGGCCTGTCGATCGTGGCTGCCGGGGCAGTCCCGATGATGTTCTAGAACGCCGGAATGAAGGCTGCTGTCATTCCGAGCGCAGCGAGGAATC
>JAFAEU010000146.1 GCA_023423855.1 Pseudomonadota bacterium
AGATCAAGATGGATCCCGGCTTTCGCCGGGATGACGGACGAATCGACATGACCACCTACTTCACCGACAAGAGCCTGAAATTCCTCCGCGCCCTCGCCCGCCACAACGAGCGTGCGTGGTTCCAGGCTCACAAGGCCAACTACGAGGCGCACGTGCGCGCGCCGTTCCAGCGCCTGCTGGCCGACCTGCAGGCGCCGCTGGCGGCGGTCAGCCCGCATTTTCGCTCCGAGCCGAAGACCGTCGGCGGCTCGCTGTTCCGCATCCACCGCGACACCCGCTTCGCCTCGGACAAGGCGCCGTACAAGAGCTGGCAGGGCGCGCGCCTGTTCCACGAGCGCAGCCGGCAGGTGCCTGCGCCCTCGTTCTACCTGCACCTGCAGCCCGGCAACTGCTTCTTCGGCGGCGGCATCTGGCATCCCGAGGCGCCGGCGCAGCGGCAGATCCGCCAGTTCATCTTCGACAACCCCGGCGGCTGGAAAGCGGCGGCGCATGCGCCCGCATTCCGCCGCCGCTTCGATCTCGACGACGAGGACATGCTGGTGCGCGCGCCGCGCGGCTTCCCCGCGGACTTCGCGTTCATCGAGGACCTCAAGCACCGCAACTTCGTCGCCTGGCGCGCGATCGACGACGGCGTGATGCTCGGCCCGCGCCTGCTGCCGACGCTCGGCAAGGACCTGCAGGCGCTGGCGCCGTTCATGGACTACCTCTGCGCCGCGCTCGACCTGGAGTTCTGATGCGCAAGTGGATCGCCCTCGCCATCCTGCTGCTCGCCGCGCTGTTCGCCTACGCGGCGGCAGGCCCGTACCTGACGATCCACGCCATCGGCAAGGCGGTGCGCGAGGAGAATGCGGCCGCGCTGGCGAAGCAGGTCGATTTCCCGCCGCTGCGCGCCAGCCTCAAGGCGCAACTGGGCGATCGCCTGGTGCGCAGCGCCGGCATCGACGCGCAGTCCGGGCTGCTCGGCGCGCTCGGCATGAGCGTCGCCGGCGGCGTGATCGGCGGCGCCGTCGAACTGATGGTCACGCCGATGGGCCTGGGCGCGCTGATGGAAGGGCGCAAGGTCTGGAACCGCGCCAGCGGACTGCCCCCGCCGAGCTCCGGCGAAGACACTTCCGCGCGGCCTGATCCGCTGCGCGACGCCGAGCGCCGCTACGAATCGGCGTCGCGTTTCACCGCCACGGTGCGCGGCGACGACGGCGCGCCGATCGTGTTCGTGTTGACCCGCAAGGGGCTGCGCTGGCGGCTGTCGGATATCCGGTTGCCGGATTGATGACCCATTGGGCGGGCCTCGGGCCGCCTCTTCGCCGCCGCCGGAATGTGGTGCGTTGCTTCCGCCGGGCTGCACAGGCGCGGGGTTGAAGCCATGGCGGGCCAAGGCCCGCCCTATGGGTTCGACACCCCGTGCGGGACGTGGCCGGCGAGGACGTGCTGGCGGGCGCTGTCGATGTTGTGCAGGGAGTCGTCGAAGAAGATGTCGGCGCCGAAGGCTTCGAGGAACGGTCCCTTGGAGCGGCCGCCGAGGAACAGGGCCTCGCCCAGGCGCACGTCCCATTCGCGCAGGGTGCGGATCACGCGCTCGTGCGCGGGCGCCGAGCGCGCGGTGACCAGGGCGGTACGGATCGGCGAGGCCTGTCCCGCGGGATAGGCGGCCTGCAGGTCGTGCAGGGCCGAGAGGAAGGCGCGGAACGGGCCACCGGACAGCGGTTCGCGCGCGCGCTCGATCTCGTGGCGGTGGAAGGCCTCGATGCCGCCCTCGCGCGAGACGCGCTCGCCCTCGTCGCCGAAGATCACCGCGTCGCCGTCGAAGGCGATGCGGATCTGTTCGCTGGCGATGCTGCCGGGCTTGGCGCGGTCGGGCAGGATCGTCGCGGCGGCGACGCCGTTCTCCAGCGCGCGCCGCACCGATTCTGGGTTGGCCGACAGGAACAGCTGCGCGCCGAACGGGCGGATGTAGGGCCAGGTCGGCTCGCCGGAGGTGAAGGTCGCGCGCGAGATCGTCAGCCGGTGGTGCTGGATCGAATTGAAGATGCGCAGGCCGGTATCGGCGGAGTTGCGCGAGAGCAGGATCACCTCGACCCGCGGCGACTCCGCTGGCGCGTCGACGTTGAGCGCCAGCAGCTTGCGTACCAGCCCGAACGCGATGCCCGGCTCCAGCACGTCGTCCTCGCGGCTGCGCTGGTGTTCGGCATAGGGCTCGATGCCCTCGCGCTCGAACAGCGCGTGGCTGTCCTCGAGATCGAACAGGGCACGTGAGGAAATCGCGATGGTCAGGACCGCAACGGGCTCTTTTCCGGACATGCCGCGATTATCCCCCGGATGCGTCGCGCCGTCTGCGACCCACCGGCCCGCCGCCGTGCGGCCCCATAGGGCGGGCCTTGGCCCGCCGCCCTTCGACCCAAATCCACGGGAACCGACGGATGGCAATGGCGGGGCAAGACCCGCCCTACGCCTCGAACTGCTCGCTCAGGATCCGCTCTTCGAGGTTGTGCTCGGGATCGAACAGCATCGTGACCGTGCGCTCGCGCGACTCGCGGATCATGACCTCGACCACGTCGCGCACCTCGTGCGAATCGGCGGTGGCGCTGACCGGGCGCTTGTACGGGTCGAGCACTCGGAAGCGGACCTCGGTGTCGGCCTTGAGCAGCGCACCGCGCCAGCGCCGCGGGCGGAACGCGGCGATCGGGGTCAGCGCCACCACGCTGGCGCCGAGCGGCAGGATCGGCCCGTGCGCGGAATAGTTGTAGGCGGTGCTGCCGGCGGCGGTGGCGACCATCACGCCGTCGGCGATCAGCTCGTCCAGGCGCGGCTTGCCGTTGAGCTCGATCGACAGGTGCGCGGCCTGGCGCGTCTGCCGCAGCAGCGAGACCTCGTTGTAGGCCAGCGAGCCTACCGTCGCGCCGGATTCGGTCTGCGCCACCATCTCCAGCGGCCGCAGCACCGCCGGCTCGGCGGCGCGGATGCGTTCGAGCAGATCGTCCTCGCGGTGCTGGTTCATCAGGAAGCCGACCGTGCCCAGCTTCATGCCGAATACCGGCCTGCCGAGGCTGCCGTGGCGATGCAGGGTCTGCAGCATGAAGCCGTCACCGCCGAGCGCGCACAGGACGTCGGCATCGGCCGGCTCGCACTGGCCGTGGCGCGCGGACAGCGCGGCGAGCGCGTCCTGCGCGTCCCCGGTCTGGCTGGCGAGGAAGGCGATGCGTGGCGTCATGCTCATCGGGGGCTCCTGCTCATGCGTGGAGCATAACCCGACGCCGTCGCGGGATGCCCACGCCGGGTCCTGCAGGAGCGCCTTCAGCCGCGACGCGCGGTGCCGACGGAACCGGGCATCGCACGTCGCAGCTGGAAGGACGCTACGGCGTCAGCTGCGCTGCGCGAGCTGCGACAAGCGCTGGACCGCGACCGAGGCGGTCGGGTAGTCCAGCGTTTTCTGCGCCGCGAGCTCGGCCAGCATCGACAGGGTGAAGCGCAGCGTCGGATCGTCGCGCTCCAGCCACTTCGCCACCTTCTCCTCCGCGGTGCCGCCCTGGATCGACAGCACCTGGCCGACGATCGCGCGCTGCTGCGCCGCAAGCTCCTCGCGCAGCACGCCGCGTGCGACCGCGTGCCAGCGGCCTTCCACTTCCAGCGCGTCGATCTGCTCGGCCAGCCACGGCACCCGCAGCGCCTCGCCGACGCGGAAGTGCAGCTTCGCCACGTCGACCGGGCGCTGCCGGCGCTCGCTCGCCAGTTCGATGATGTCGCAGCACGGCTCCAGGTACGGCAGCGCCGCGAGCTGGCCTGCGAGGTCGGCCGGCACGCCCTTGCCGAGCCAGTCGGCCAGGCTGGCCTCGTATCCGGGTCGCTGCGAGTCGGGCAGGATGTGCTCGCCGGCGCGGACGTCGCGGAAGCCGTCGTGGTAGCGGCCGACCGCGGTGGTGATGTCCGGAATCGCGCCCGGGCGCGACAGCAGCCAGCGGGTGAACGAGCGCTGCAAGTTCCAGATCACCTGCAGGGCGTCGATCTGCACCGATTCGGCGACCTTGCCGTCGAGCGCGTCGATGTCCACCCACAGCGCGCGCGCCTCCAGCGTCTCGCGGGTGATGGTGAAGGCCTTGGCGACGTCGCCGATGCTGCGGCCACTGTCCTCCTGCATGCGCAGCAGGAAGGTTGCGCCCATGCGGTTGATCATCGTGTTGGTGACCGCGGTGGCGATGATCTCGCGCTTGAGGCGGTGCTGCTCCATCGCCTGCGCGTACTTCTTCTGCAGCGGCTGCGGGAAGTAGCGCTGCAGCTCCTTCGACAGGTACGGATCCTCCGGCACGTCGGACTGCAGCAGCTGGTCGAACGCGACCAGCTTCGAGTACGACAGCAGCACCGACAGCTCCGGCCGCGTCAGGCCCTGCCCGCGCGACTTGCGGTCGGCGATCTCGGCGTCCGACGGCAGGTACTCGATCTGGCGGTCGAGCAGGCCCTGCTGCTCCAGCGTGCGGATGAAGTGCTGCTTGGAGCCCAGCCGCGACACGCTCATCCGCTCCATCAGGCTGATCGCCTGGTTCTGGCGGTAGTTGTCCCACAGCACCAGCCCGGCGACCTCGTCGGTCATCGACGCCAGCAGCCTGTTGCGGGCCTCCATCTTCAGCTTGCCGTCCTGCACCTGGGCGTTGAGCAGGATCTTGATGTTGACCTCGTGGTCGGAGGTGTCGACGCCGGCCGAGTTGTCGATGAAGTCGGTGTTCAGCAGCACGCCGCCCAGCGCCGCCTCGATGCGCCCGAGCTGGGTCAGGCCGAGGTTGCCGCCCTCGCCCACCACCCTGCAGCGCAGGTCACGGCCGTCGACGCGGATCGCGTTGTTGGCGCGGTCGCCGACGTCGGCGTGCTGTTCGCTGCTGGCCTTGACGTAGGTGCCGATGCCGCCGTTCCACAGCAGGTCGACCGGCGCCCTGAGGATCGCCGACAGCAGCTCGTTCGGCGCCATCGACTTCGTGCCCTCCGGCAGCCCCAGCGCCTCGCAGGCCTGCTGCGAGACCGCGATCGACTTCAGCGTGCGTGGATACACGCCGCCGCCCTTCGAGATCAGGTTGGCGTCGTAGTCGGCCCAGCTCGAACGCGGCACCTTGAACATGCGCTCGCGTTCCCTGTACGAGCGCGCCGCGTCCGGGTCCGGATCGATGAAGATGTGGCGGTGGTCGAACGCGGCCACCAGCCGGATGTGCCTGGACAGCAGCATGCCGTTGCCGAACACGTCGCCGGACATGTCGCCGATGCCCACGCAGGTGAAGTCCTGCGCCTGCGAATCGCGGCCCAGCGCGCGGAAGTGGCGCTTGACCGACTCCCAGGCGCCGCGCGCGGTGATGCCCATGCCCTTGTGGTCGTAGCCGACCGAGCCGCCCGATGCGAAGGCGTCGGCCATCCAGAAGCCATAGTCGGCGGAGATGCCGTTGGCGATGTCGGAGAAGGTCGCGGTGCCCTTGTCGGCGGCGACGACCAGGTAGGGATCGTCCTGGTCGTGGCGGACCACGTCCGCCGGCGGCACGATCGCGCCGTCGATGATGTTGTCGGTGATGTCGAGCAGGCCGCTGATGAACAGCTTGTAGCAGGCCACGCCCTCGGCGAACAGCGCGTCGCGGTCGCCGCCGGCGGGCGGGCGCTTGACGATGAAGCCGCCCTTCGATCCGACCGGCACGATCACCGTGTTCTTCACCATCTGTGCCTTGACCAGGCCCAGCACCTCGGTGCGGAAGTCCTCGCGGCGGTCGGACCAGCGCAGGCCGCCGCGCGCGACCGGGCCGAAGCGCAGGTGGATGCCTTCCACGCGCGGGCCGTAGACGAAGATCTCGCGGTAGGGCTTGGGCTTGGGCACTTCCGGCACCCGCGCCGAGTCGAACTTGAAGGCGATGGTTTCCTTGAAGCCGCCGTCCTTCGCGCGCTGGTAGTAGCTGGTGCGCAGGGTGGCGTCGATCACGCCCATGAAGCTGCGCAGGATGCGGTCCTCATCGAGGCTCGACACGTTGTCCAGCAGCGCCTTGAGCGCCTTGCGCGTGCTGTCGTACTGCGCATTGCGGCCCTGCCGGCGCGCATCGATCACCGGCTGCAGCACCGCCATCGTCGCCTTGTCGCCACCCGCCAGCGCCTGCAGCTGCGCGGCGAGCGATTCGGCGCCCTGCTCGACCTGCGCCTTGCTTTCGTGCCCGGTGCGCGGGTCGAAGCGCGCCTCGAACACCTCGACCAGCAGCCGCGCGATCAGCGGGTTGCGGGCGAAGGTCTCCTCGACGTAGCTCTGCGAGAACGGCACCCCGACCTGCAGCAGGTACTTGCCGTAGCCGCGCAGCAGCGCGACCTGTCGCCAGGTCAGCGACGCGGCCAGGATCATGCGGTTGAGGCCGTCGTTCTCGGCGTCGCCGCGCCAGATCCGCGCGAACGCCTCGGCGAAGTCCTCGCCGGCACGGTCGACGTCGAGCGAGGCGAGGCCCGATTCGACCTCGAAGTCCTGGATGTACACCGGCGTACCGTCCACCTCGATCCGGTAGGGATGCTCGGTGATCACGCGCAGGCCGAGGTTCTCCATCATCGGCAGCGCGTCCGACAGCGGGATGTCGCCGCCCTGGCGGTAGAGCTTGAAGCGCAGCGCGCCCTCGCCGGGCAGGGCCTGCGGCGACTGCTGCAGGCTCAGCTGCAGGTCGTCGGCGCCCTGCAGGGCCGCGAGCCGGTCGACGTCGGTCGCCGCGATCGCCGGCGTCGCGTTCTCGATGTAGCCGGCCGGCAGCGCGCGGCCGTAGCGGTCCGCCAGCGCCAGGCCCTGTTCCTCACCGTGGCGCTCGACCAGTTCGTCGCGCAGGTCGTCCTGCCAGTTGCGCACGATGACCGCCAGTTCGCGCTCGAGCTCGCCGTGATCGACCTCGAAGGTCTCGCCGCTGCGCGGACGCACGATCAGGTGCACCTGCGCCAGCGGCGACTCGCCGATCAGCACGCTGGCGTCGACGTGGTCGGCGTGCAGCACGCGCCGCAGCATCGCCTCGACGCGCCGCCGCACTTCGGTACTGAAGCGGTCGCGCGGGATGTAG
>JAFAEU010000253.1 GCA_023423855.1 Pseudomonadota bacterium
CCACAGCAGTGCGCGCAGCGCGGCGCGGCACTCGGCGCAGGCCGGATCGGTGCGCACCTCGTCGATGCGCGCGACCAGCGACAGCGGGTCGTCGATGCGGCCCGGATTCGCGTCGATCCAGCGCTGCAGTGCGTCGAGCGCCGATGCTGTCGCATCGGCGGATGCCAGTGCGCGCCAGGCGGCGTCCAGCACGTCGTCGCCGGCCGTCCCTGGTCCACGCGGCAATCCGCGGCCGGCGATGCCGTCACGCTTGCCGGTCATCCGGCGCGTCTCGTCGATCGGCGGCAGCTGGGTGCCGACCCGCGCCAGGTAGATGCGCTCGGCCTGCTGCACCTGCTTGATCAGTTCCAGCGCGCGGTGGGCGTAGGGCAGCGCCTGCTCCGGCGCCGCCATCCGCAGGTGCAGCTCCGACTGCCACATCTCGCGCAGCGCGCCGCGCAGGGTTTCCTTCGTCTTCGGATCCAGCAGCGTCGCGGCTTCGGGAATGTCGTGGGTATGGCCGAAGGTTTCGAGGATCTCGTCGGCGACGCCGAAGCCCGCGGGTGCGTCCGCGGGCGCGGGATCGTGTCCGTGGCCGTCGTGCCCGGCCGCATGCGCTGGCCCGTGCTCGTGCCCGTCGTCGTCAGTGTGGTCGTCATCGTCCGCGTGGTCGTTCGTCGGAAGATCGCTGGTGGGCAGGTCGGCGGTCGGCAGCGCCTGCGCGCCACCTTCGCTTTCCTCGCCGAGGAACTGGCCGTGGCGCAGGCGCAGCAGGCGCTGGTCGACCCCGATCGCGTCGGAGCGCTTTTCGAACTCGTCGGCTTCCAGCTTCGGCCTTTCCTTCAGCAGTGCCTCCGCATCGATGATGATCTGGCGCTGGCTGCGGAAGTACGCCGGCAGCACCTGTCGCGCGAGTCCGTCCAGGCCGTCCGCGCCGAGCACCGGCTCGGCCGGCCAGCGCAGGATCGCACTGGCGCTGCGCACGACCTGCGGCTGCGGCGCGCGGTTGTCGCGCACCTCCAGCCGCGCGATCAGGTCCTCGCCGCGCTGCAGTCCGTAGGTCGACAGCGCCACGCGCGCCTCGAAACGGCGCTGGCGCGGGGAGCCGCTGCCGCGCAAGACCACGACGTGCTCGTGGAAGCGGATGTTCTCGCCGCTGCCCTCGGTGCGCGTCAGCAGCAGCCGCGCGTCGGCGGCGACGCCGTGGTCGTCCTCCGCCTCGAAGAGCAGTCGCCAGTCGCGCTGGTCCGGCGCCAGCAGGGTCAGCGTCTGCTCCGGCGACAGCAGCCGCACGCGCGGCGCCTGGTCCGGAATCGCGTCGAGGCGGTGCAGCGGCGAGGTGCCTGCCTGCCCTTCGGGCACGACGCGATACAGCATGGACGCCTGCAGCAGCAGGTCCGCGGTCCAGTCCTCGCCCTCGCGCCGCAGCGCGATCCTGCGGCCATCGTGGAATACGAGGTCGACACCGGCCGGCTGCGGCGCATAGCGCAGCGTCCAGCGCAGGCGCGAACCCGCGGGCGCCTTCGCGTCGAGCACATCGATCGTCGTTGCGGCGATGCCGGTGTAGGGCGGCGGCTGCAGGTGCAGCGAGCGCGCGACAAGGCGCGGCGGCGCATCGGACTGCGCGCCGGAAGATGGCATCGCGGCGCCCGCAGCGACGGAATCGTTGCGAACCGGCCATGCCAGTGCGGCGACGACAGCCAGCAGGGCGACGATTGTCATCGCGGCGATCGCGCGCAGCGACCAGGCAGGACGCAGGTCGGGAACCGGACGTTCGCGCAGGCGCTGCTCCAGCCGTGCCCGCTGCAGTTGCTGCATCGGCCGCAGCGCGGCGTCGTCCGCGAACAGCAGCGCGCTGCTGTCCTCGAGGTCCCCGCGGTCGGCATCGAGTCGCGCCAGCAGCCAGTCGCGGTCGTAGCGTCGCCAGCGCGGCACGATTGCGAAGCCAATGGCGATCATTGCCGCGACGGCCACCAGCAGCGCCGGCGTCGGGCCCGCCAGTCGCCATGCCACGACCGCCGACGCGATCGCCAGCGGCAGCGCGACCGCCAGCACGTCGAACGCTGCGCGCCAGCGCGCCTGTCGCCAGCGCAGGCGGAGCATATCGATCCCGCTCATGCGACGCGCTCGCGCCGGCGCGACGTCGCCAGCCAGCGTTCGAGCAGGAGCAGCGCGGCGGCCAGCAGCGCCAGCCACGGCTGCAGTTCGCGCGGCGATGGCGTCCAGGCCGGCGCATCCACACGCGGCGGGTTCGCGGCCGCCATCGCGAGCGTCGGCGCAGGGACCGGCTGCAGCGCGTGACGCAGCCGATCGGGAAACGACGCCTCCAGCAGCTGCGGCATCGTCTGCGGCCGCAGCGGTCGCGCGAACCTGAGCAGTCGCCCCTGACCACGGCCCGTCGCCAGCAGCAGCGGCTGGCCGGCCTCATCGCGCCAGACCGCCGCCGCGGTGTCGGCCATCGGCTCTGCCGCGTCCGACGCGAGCAGCACCTGCCCGCCCTGTTCCATCCACTGCACCACATCGGCAGGCAGCGCGTCCGCGCGCAGCCACGCGAGCGTCGCAGTCGACGGCGGCAGCGGCCCGTCGCCCGCCTCCGCCACGGCCACGCGCGCATCCGCCGCCTCTTCATCCCAGGCCAATGCCGCGGCACGGAGATAGCGCATGGCGTCGCGATGCGCTTCATCGCTGCGGATCTGCAACGCCGGAACGGAATCCTCGACCTTCGGTACGGGATCGACGCCCGCCACGACGCGCCATTGCACCTCGCGCGACAGGCGCGGCCACTGCGCGTCCATGCCGGCCAGCCGTTCCGGCACCAGCACGGTCAGCGCGACCGCAGGCGGCAGCTGCGCATCGAGTTCGCGCAGCAGGCTCGCCGTCGGCTGCAGTCCGGCTGGCTGCGCGGCATCGATCGCGGGAAAGCCTGGTGCCAGCCAGCGCCATTCGCCCGCATCGCCCTCGTCGCGCATCTCCGTGACGGCCTGCGCAGCGCCGGGCGCGACCACCGTCCACGGCGTCGCGGATTCGGCGCCGGTCAGCACCGGCCTCGCCAGCCACAGCGCCAGCAGCGCCAGCAGCAGCAGTCGCAACAGCAGCAGCGGCCATTCATCGAAGCGGATGCGACGATCCGGCCTGGGATTCGCACGCAGCCAGCGCAGCGCCGCGAACGCGACCGGGCGCTGCTGCAGGCGGCGCGCGAGATGGATCAGCAGCGGCAACGCCAGCGCCACCAGGGCGGCGAGCGCGGCCGGGAGCAGCAGGGCGACGCTCACGCGCCCGCCGTCCCCGGTGCGTCGGTGAACAGCGCCCGCAGCGGCGCGATCAGCGGCTCGTCGAGCGCGCAGGTCGCTTGGCGGATGCCCGCGCCGTCGAATCGTGCCCGCAGCGCCTGCTGCGCCTGTCCGAAGCGCGCGAGGAAGCCGGCGCGCAGGCTGGCGCCGTCGCCGGGCAGTTCCTCGCCGGTCTCGGGATCGACGAAACGTCGCCCACCGCGGAACGGGAAGTCGCGTTCGCCGACCGTCAGCAGCTGGATCGCCAGCACCTCGCGCCGCGCGGCGGCGAGGCGCGTCGCCAGCGTGATCGCGGGCTCGTCGAAGAAATCGCCGATCATGACGACGAGATCGTCGGCGGCGATGCGGCCCCACAGCGGCAGCATGCCCGCTTCATCGGGAAACGTGCCGGCCACCGACAGCCCGTGCAGTTCGAGCAGCAGGCGGTCGCGCTGGCGCTGGCCGCCGGCGGCGGGCAACAGGTGCGGCGCCTCGGCGCGCAGAGCGGCGAAGCCGACACGATCGCCCTGGCCCAGCGCGACTTCGGCGATGCACGCCACCAGCGCCTTGCCCGCGGCAAGCCGCGTCCAGTCCGGCCGCGCCTCGTCCGCCTGCGCCATCGAGGCGCTGGCGTCGAGCAGGATCCACACCGCGAGCGGGCTGTCGCGCTCGGCCTCGCGCACGAAGAAACGGTCGCTGCGCGCATACAGCTTCCAGTCGATGCGGCGCGGCTCGTCACCCGGCTCGTAGCCGCGATACTGCGAGAACTCCAGCCCGGTGCCCTTGTCGCGGCTGCGATGCAGGCCGCCGCCGCGCAGCGCACTCGCGCGTCGCGAGGCGATGCGCAACCCGCGCAGCTGTGCGCGCAGGTCCGGCGGCACCGGATCGAAGGACATCGCGGCGTACCGGTCAGACGCCGGGCGGCGGCAGTTCGCGCAGCAGCGCTGCGACCACGTCGTCCGGCCGCTTGCGCTCGGCCTCCGCGGCGAACGACAGCAGCAGGCGATGGCGCAGCACCGGCGCGGCCAGCGCGACCACGTCCTCGCGTGTCGCCGCCAATCGCCCGTGCAGCAGCGCACGCGCCTTCGATGCCAGCACCAGCGACTGCCCGGCGCGCGGACC
>JAFAEU010000356.1 GCA_023423855.1 Pseudomonadota bacterium
GTCCACGGCAGCGACCTCAACGTGCAGGCGGGCCACCGCTTGCGCCGGCCGCAGATCGCGTCCGCGCTGCGCGGCGCGCGCGCGGTGGTCGCGGTCAGCGACGCGCTCGCCGGCAAGGCGCGCGAGCTGGGCGCGGACGGGAGTCGCGTCCACCTGCTCTACAACGGCGGCGACGGCGAACACTTCCGCCCCGGCGACCGCGCAGCCGCGCGTCGCGCGCTCGACCTGCCGCAGGACGCGCCGGTCGTGCTGTACGTCGGCAACCTCAAGGAGAGCAAGGGCTGCCTGGACCTGCTCGAAGCCTTCCCCGCGGTCCTTGCGCGGCATCCGCAGGCGCTGCTCGCGTTCGTCGGCGGCGGCGCGGCGCAGCCGCTCCTGGCGCGGCGTGCCCGGCAGCTGGGCATCGACGGCCGCGTGCGGCTCGCGGGCGCCCATCCGCACGAGCGGCTGCCGGCATGGATGCAGGCGGCGGACCTGCTCAGCCTGCCCAGCCACAACGAGGGCGTGCCCAACGTCGTGCTCGAGGCCATGGCCTGCGGGTTGCCGGTGGTCGCGACCCGCGTCGGCGGCATCCCGGAAGTGCTGCCCGCGCAGGCCGGCATCCTCGTGCCGGCGCGCGATCGCGCGGCCCTCGGCACCGCGCTCGGCGATGCGCTCGGCCGCGACTGGGACACGCGCGCGATCCTCGCCCACGCCGGCCGCTTCCGCTGGGACGATAATATCCGCCAGCTCGACCGCATCCTCCGCGACGCGGCCGGCGACCCCAGGCCTTCGTGAGCCGAGCCAGTGCAACCCCGATCCCGCAAGACACGCCTGCTTGGACTGCTTCCCGCGCGCCTGGTCACCACGCGCGTCAAGGCGCCGGAGAAGACCATTTTCCTCTCCTTCGACGATGGACCGAACCCCGAGTTCACGCCTCCCGTCCTCGACCTGCTCAAGGCGCATGACGCGACCGCGACGTTCTTCCTGATCGGCGACCAGCTCGACCTGCATCCCGGCGTCGTGCAGCGGATCGTCTCCGAGGGCCACGCGCTGGGAAACCATTCCTGGGACCATCCCTTCATGAGCGAGCTGCCGCTCGACCGCCAGCTCGACCAGATCGCGCGCACCGACGCCGCGCTTGCCCGGTTCGATGGCCACGCCACGCACGCCTTCCGTCCGCCGTGCGGTGTGCTGCCGGCGAACCTGCTGGCCCACTTCGCCCGCATCGGCCGCACGATCGCGTTCTGGTCGTACGACAGCCACGATTACGAACGCCTGCCGGCCGCGACCCTGCTGGAACAGGTGCGGGCCCGCCCGCCACGCGCCGGGGACGTGGTGCTGATGCACGACGACAACGCCGACACGGTGGAACTGCTCGCGGCACTGCTGCCGGAATGGCGCGCACATGGCTACCGCGTGCGCGCGATGCCCGCGGGGCGCGGATGAGGGTCCTCTACCACCACCGCACCCGCGGCCGCCAGGTCGAGGGAGTGCATATCCGCGGCGTGGTCGGCGCCTTGCGCGAACTCGGGCACGAAGTCCGCGTGCTCTCGTTTCCGGGTGCGGATCCGGAAGCCGAACCGGGCGTGTCCGCCGCCACGACGCCGGGCGGCGCGACGACCGCCGCGAACGGCAACGGCGACGGCAAGGGCCGGCTCGCGGACGTCGTCACCCGTCTGCCGGGCGTACTGTTCGAGTTCGCCGAACTCGCCTACAACCTGGTGACCTGGTGGCGCATCCGCGACGCGATCCGGCGCGCGCCCCCGGATTTCATCTACGAGCGCTATTCGCTGTTCCTGTTCATGACGGTCTGGATGGCGCGCCGCCGCGGCATCCCGATCGTGCTCGAGATCAACGATTCGGCCGTGGTCGAACGGGTCCGGCCGCTGCACCTGCAGGCGCTGGCCCGGTGCATCGAGCGCTGGTGCCTGACGCGGGCCACCGGCCTGGTCTTCATCTCCACCCGGTTCCGCGAGATGCTGACCGCGCACCACGGCCAGTTGCCGCCCTCGGTGGTCTCGCCCAACGCGGTCGATGACCGCTTCGACCCGGCCCGCCACGATCGCGCCGCCCTGCGCAGGCGGCACGGACTGGACGATCGCGTGGTCTGCGGCCACATCGGCGTCTTCGCCCACTGGCACGGCGTGCCGGGCTTCGTGAACGCGATCATTGACCGGTTGGGGGAAGCTCCTGCGTTAACCCTCTTGCTGGTCGGCGACGGTATCGACCTGCCCGCCGTGCGCCGGGAAGTAAAGGCGCGCGGACTGGACGACCGCATCCGCCTGCCCGGGCGGGTGCCCCATCACCTGATCCCCGAATGGATCGCCTGCATGGACTATGCGTTCCTGCCCGACTCCAACGAGTACGGCTCACCCATGAAGCTGTTCGAACTGATGGCGATGGGCGTCGCGGTGGTCGCGCCGGACTACGATCCGGTCGCCGAAGTGATCTCTCCCGGTACCAGCGGCTGGCTGTTCCCGCGCAAGGACGTGAAGGCCTGCGTCGACCGGGTCATCGACCTGTGCGAACGGCCCACGGAACGGCAGCGGGTCGGCGAGGCCGCGCGCGACTACATCGAGCGGGAGCGGCGCTGGCGCAACAATGCCGGGCAGTTGCTGTCGCTGGTCCCCCCGGCAGGCCGACGATGATCATCTTCCTGAAATGGATATTGGCCTGCCTGGCGCTGATCCTGATCGCGCCATTCTTCGTCGTCCGCCACTACATCCGCGCGCGCAACATGCAGATCTGGCTGCTGGGCTACCTGCGCCGGCGGCCGCGCCCGAAGGTCGCCGGGCCGACCCACGTGATGTTCTGCTTCGTCGACCACTACGAACCGATGCACGGCCGACCGGACCTGGAGACGCAGCGCGCGCGCGTCGACCGCTGGTGCCGGGACTACCGCGCCCTCGCCGACCGCCACCGGGACGCCGACGGCCGCCGCCCGCAGCACGGCTTCTTCTACCCCGAGGAGGAATACCTCGAGGAACACCTGGCCAAGCTCGAACAGCTGTGCCGCGACGGCTACGGCGAGATCGAGGTGCACCTGCACCACGACAACGACACCGAGGCGAATTTCCGCGAGACCCTCGACCGCTTCAAGACCCTGCTGCACGAACGCCACGGCGCCCTGCCCTGCCATCCGGAGACGGGCGAGATCATGTTCGGCTTCATCCACGGCAACTGGTGCCTGGACAACTCCAACCCCGACGGCCGCTGGTGCGGACTGAACAACGAGCTGATCCTGCTGCGGGAACTGGGCTGCTACGCCGACTTCACCATGCCCTCGTCACCCAGCCCGACGCAGACCACCATCGTCAACTCGATCTACTACGCCAGCGACGATCCGGAACAACCGAAGTCGCACGACGCCGGCGTGCCCGTGCGCGTCGGAGGCGCGCCGTCCGGCGACCTGCTGCTGGTGCAGGGACCGATCGGACTGAACTGGCGCGATCGCCGCCGTGGCTTCATCCCGCGCGTCGAGAACTCTGACATCCGCGCCAACTACCCGCCGACGCCCGCGCGCGTCGACGGCTGGATCGAGACCGGCATCCACGTCGAGGGACGCCCGGAATGGGTGTTCGTCAAGATCCACACCCACGGCGCGCCGGAAAAGGATGCCGACGTCGTGCTCGGCCCCGCGGTCGACGCGATGTTCAGCCACCTGGAAAAGGACTACAACGACGGCGAGCGCTTCGTGCTGCACTACGTCAACGCGCGCGAGATGTTCAACATCATCAAGGCGGCCGAGGCTGGCCGCGAAGGCAACCCGAACGAATACCGCGACTTCATCCTGCCGCCCCCGCCGGCCTCCTGGGCGGGATCGGAGCGTTCGCGCAGCGCAGCCTGACAAGCGAGGAAGCAGGGGATGGTGAAATGAAGTGGTACATCAAGGCGGCCGTGCAGAACGCCGTGGCGTCTCTTCCCGACCCCCTGTCCCACGAGGTCTACTACGGCCTGCAGCGGCGGTTCGGGGGACTGCGCGACATCTCGGTCGAAGACAAGCTGCGCCAGGGCGTCGAAGTGGCGCAGGAGGCCATCGGCAATGGTTTCGCGCTGCAGGGCGCGCGGGTGCTCGAAATCGGCACCGGACGGCGCCTCAACCTCCCGCTGTCGCTCTGGCTGCAGGGCGCCGCGTCCGTCACCACGGTCGATCTCAATCCCTACCTGCGGCAGGAACTGGTCCACGAGGACCTGTGCCAGATCCGCGACGAGCGCGAACGCGTCGAGCAGCTGTTCGGCGAGCGGCTCGACCGCGACCGCCTGCGGCAACTGTTGGCACTGGCCGACGACTTCGACCTGGCGCGCCTGCTGGAAACCTGTTCGATCCGCTACCTGTCGCCGGCCGACGCCGCGCAGCTCGGCCAGCTCGCCGACGGCTCGATCGACCTGCACGTGTCCTACGAGGTCTTCGAGCACATCCCGGGTGACGTGCTCGAGGCGATCCTGCGCGAAGGCGGCCGCCTGATCTCGGACCGGGGCCTGCTGGTCCACTACATCGATTTCAGCGACCACTTCTCGCATTCGGACGACAGCATCGGACCGGTCAACTTCCTCAAGTTCGACGACCGCACCTTTCGCTGGCTGGCCGGCAACCGCTACATGTACATGAACCGACTGCGCCTCGATGATTTCCTGGCGCTGTACGCCCGCGCCGGCCAGCGCATCCTGCGGCAGGTGTCGGAGCCGTGTCCCGACACCGCGCAACAGCTGCGCGACGGCGGGATCCAGCCCGCCCCGCCGTTCGACGGCAAGTCCGTCGAGGTGCTCTCCACGCTCAACGCCTGGCTGGTCTCGCGCCCCGCGCACCGGGCCGATGCATGAAAACGGGGAGCGGGGATCGCCATGTCAGCGTGGTCATGCCGCTCTACAACGCCGAGCACCTGCTCCGCCGCCCGGTTGAATCGGTGCTGGCGCAGAGCCACGGCGACCTCGAACTGGTGGTGGTCGACGACGGTTCCACCGATGGCGGCGCCGACATCGTCGACGACTACGCGCGCGGCGACGCCCGCGTACGGCTCGTGCGCGGCGGCCGCAACGGCGGCGTCGCGGCAGCCCGCAACCGCGCCATCGGACTCGCGCGCGGCCGCTACGTCGCATTCCTCGACAGCGACGACTGGTGGCACCCGGACAAGCTGTCGCGCCAGCTCGCGGCACTGGACGCGCACGACGCGGCCATCGCCTACGCCAGCTACCAGCGCGTAGCCGAGGACGGAGGCCTGCTGGGCGTGGTCGAACCGCCTGCGGCGGTCGGCCACCGCGACATGCTGCGCAGCAACCACATCGGCAACTGCACGGGAATCTACGACCGGGCGCGGCTCGGCGGCGACGGCAGCTTCCGCAGGATGGGGCACGAGGACTACGTGTTCTGGCTCGACCTGGTCCGTCGCGCCGGCCGTGCCGTGCGCGCCGAAGGCGACGGCCCTCTGGCGTACTACCTGGTGCGCAAGGGCTCGGTGTCGAGCAACAAGCTGCGCGCGGCCGGCTGGCAGTGGCGGATCTACCGCGACGTCGAAGGCCTGAACCTGGCCGAAAGTACGTACTACATGATGCATTACGCCCGCCATGCCCTCAGCAAGCGTCGTTGAACCCCTGCCCGGCATGACCGCCGGCGGAAGCCTCCGCCCGGCCAAGGACACTTCCATGACACCCGTCGTCACCATCATCATCACGCCGCGCGACCGCTATTCCGGCCTGGACGAATGCGTCGAAAGCGTCTACCGCCACACCCAGGAACCATTCCGGCTGTGGATCATGAACCTCGACTACCCGGCATCGGACATCGATCCCGTGCGCAAGCGGCTGCAGGGCCGTCCGGAAGCGCGTTTCTTCGATCTCGGCCTGCGCACGCCGATGGACGCGCTGCGCGAGGCGCAGCCGCTGGTCGACACCCCGGCCGTGGTCCTGCTCGACAACGACTCGCGCGTCACCGAAGGCTGGCTGCCGCCGCTGCTCGAGGCGATGGCGGACGGCCATGCGGTCGTCACCCCGCTGATCCTGGAGCGCGAGGGCGTCGACCGCGGCGCACCGCTGCGCAACCACCTCTACACCGGCGAGCTGCGCGTGGTCGACGTCGACGGCACGCCCTACCTGATCGAACACAAGCACTTCCGACGCACCGAAGTCTCCGACCTCCCGAGCGGGCGCTCCGAGACCGGCACGTTCGAACTGCACTGCGTGCTGTTCGAGGGCGACGTGTTCAGGCGCATCGAACTGCCGTCGATGGTGATCCGCGAGCACCTCGACATCTCGCTCCAGGTCGCGGCGATGGACAGGACGATGGTGGTCGAGCCGAAGTCGGTGATCCACTTCGACAACCTCGGTACGCGCATGGAACTGTCGGACATGCGCTTCTTCTTCTACCGCTGGGGCCCGAAGCTCACCGGTCCCTCGTCGCGGCTGTTCGAACGGCGCTGGGGCTACAACTTCTATTCCGAGCAGTCGATGTACAACTGGGTCGTCCGGCGCAAGGCGTTCCTGGTCTCTCGCTGGCTCGGCGCGCCGATCGGCATCGC
>JAFAEU010000373.1 GCA_023423855.1 Pseudomonadota bacterium
TTGCCGCTCAGCGGCGCCTGCCCGACCGCCTGCTTCATGAAGGCAGGGCCGGGCAGCACGTAAGGGATCTCCTCGCCCGGCGGCAGGATCGTCGGCCAGCCGTCGCGCCAGGTCACCGGCAGCAGAAAGGTTTCGCGGCCGGTGTTGTAGTGGCGGACGCCGTAGTTGCGGCTGGCGAGGAACACCGCCCACCAGCTGCCGTCCGGACCCTGCACGAGGTCGGCGTGGCCGGCATTGGTCACCGGCAGCGCACGCTCCGGCGACAGGTCGCGCTGGGTCAGGATCGGGTTGTGCGCGTAGGGTTCGTACGGACCCCGGACGTCGCGGCTGCGCAGCACCACCTGCGAGTGCTGCGGACCGGTGCCGCCCTCGGCGTTGGACAACACGTACCAGCCGTCGACCTTGTAGATGTGCGGGCCTTCGATCCAGATCGGGTTCTCTTCCTGCTTCACGCCGCCGTCGATCAGCACCTTGCGCGGACCGAACGGCTGCCTCTTCGCGATGTCGATTTCCTGCAGCCAGATCGCGCGGTGGCCGTCGTAGCGCACCGGAACTTCGGGTTCGTCGTTGTTGAGGATGTAGACCCTGCCGTCGTCGTCGAAGAACAGCGATGGATCGATGCCACCGATGCCCGGCAGCCAGACCGGATCGGACCAGGGGCCGGCCGGATCGGTCGCGGTGACGATGAAATTTCCGCCGCTGTCGACCGCGGTGTTGACCACGTAGAAGATGCCGTCGCGGTATTCGATCGCCGGCGCGAACACGCCGCGCGAAACGCGCAGGCCGTCGAAATCGAGCTGCCCGCGGCGGTGGATGGCGTTGCCCACCTGGGTCCAGTGCACCAGGTCCTCGCTCTCGAACACCGGGATACCGGGGAAGTAGGTGAACGTGGAGTGCACCATGTAGAACTTGCCGCGTGCGGCGACGACGCTCGGGTCGGAGTGGAATCCGGCGAGGATCGGGTTGCGGAAGTGGCCTTCGGGCAGCGGCGCCTCGAACGCGGCGTCGCGGCCGGTGTATTCGAACCAGTCGAAGTAGGCGGGCGGTGGCGCCTCGCTCTCGTTACCCCAGGCCGGCAACGCCAGTACCGACAGCAGCAGCGTCAGCGCAAAACCCCGTCGCCCCCGCGCAGGCGGGAATGACGGCGGGATTGTGCACGGGGACTTCATTGCCACCACCATCACCAGTCCCACATCGCGCCGTCTTCCAGGCGCGCGATCGGCAGCTGCTTCGGCGAGTACGGATACTTCGCCGCAAGCTTCTCGTCGATGTCGACGCCGTGGCCCGGCGTATCGCCGACATGCAGCCGCCCGTCGCGCAGCACATAGTCATGCGGGAACACCGCGTCGGTTTCGTCGGTGTGGAACATGTACTCCTGGATGCCGAAGTTCGGCACCCAGGTATCGAAGTGCAGCGCCGCGCCCATGGTCACCGGCGACAGGTCGGTGGCGCCGTGGAAGCCGGTGCGCACCTGGTGCAGGGCGGCGAAATCGGCCAGCCGGCGCAGGTGGGTGATGCCGCCGCCGTGGACGATCGTCGTGCGGATGTAGTCGATCAGCTGATTCTCGATCAGGTGCTTGCAGTCCCAGATCGAATTGAACACCTCGCCCACCGCCAGCGCGGTCACCGAATGCTGGCGGATCAGCTCGAACGACTTCTGGTTCTCGGCCGGAGTCGCGTCCTCCAGCCAGAACAGGCGATACGGTTCGAGGCTTTTCGCAAGCCGCGCCGCCTCGATCGGCGTGAGCCGGTGGTGGACGTCGTGCAGCAGTTCGACGTCGCTGACGTGGTCGGCGCGCAGCTGCTCGAACAGCCTCGGCACCACCTCGAGGTAGCGCGGCGTGTTCCACACCGTCTCCAGCGGCAGTTCGCTCTCGGCCGGCTCGTAGCCCTTGGCGTTGGACACGCCGTAGGCCTTCTTGATGCCGGGCACGCCACACTGCGCGCGCACGGCCAGGAATCCCTGTTCGATGAACCTGCCGACCGCATCGCTCGCCTCGGCGATGTCGCGGCCGTTGGCGTGGCCGTACACCAGCGCGCCCTCGCGCGAGCGCCCGCCGAGCAGTTGGTAGACCGGCAGCCCGGCCATCTTGCCGAGGATGTCCCACAGCGCCACGTCGACGGCGGCACTGGCGCTCATCGTCACCGGGCCGCGCCGCCAGTAGGCGCCGCGGTAGAGGAACTGCCAGAGGTCCTCGATGCGGCCGGCGTCGCGGCCGATCAGGTTGGGCACGACGTGGTCGGACAGGTAGGCCGCGACCGACAGTTCGCGGCCGTTGAGCGTCGCATCGCCGAGGCCATAGACGCCCGAGCGCGTGGTGATCTTGAGGGTGACGAAGTTGCGTCCCGGGCAGGTGACGATGACCTTCGCGTCGACGATCTCGCGATCGCGGGAGGAACCGTGGGTGGTGGTTTCAGTGGCGTGGGCGTTCATCGTGCGTGGTCGTCGTCGATCATGGGGAAACCGGCAGCTCGAACGGACCGGCCGGCAGGCCGGCGCCGTCGAACAGCGTGCAGACGGGGCTGTCGGCCCAGCAGTAGCGGACGCGGGTCGCGGCCCCTGCCGCGGGCGCATGCAGGGTGACGCGGTCGCCGCGGACGTCGGCGCGCGCATAGCGGCACGAACCCGTTTCGTCGCCGCACAACTCGAAGCCGATCGGGCCCGCGCCGCCGTAGGCGACCAGGCCGTCGCTGACGTCGCCGAACTCGACCACCACCGCATCGCCGTCGCGGCCCGCCGCCTTCGCCACCGGCCCCGAGGCGGGCAGCGCTTCGCGATAGACCACATGGCGCGCGAGGCGCGCGAGGCGGCGACCGAGCTCCTGCTTGTTGCTCGGGTGGATGTCGTAGCGGTCGCCGATGTCGATGGCCACCGCCAGGCCCGTATCCGGATCCTCCGCCGCGACCTGGCGCTGGGCCTCGCGCAGCGCGGCCCAGTCGCTCTCCGACGGCGCCACCGGCGCCGCGCCGTAGTTGGCCAGCTGCACCACCAGCAACGGCAGTTTGTCGCCGAAGCGCGCGCGCCAGTCGCTGCGCAGCGTGCGCAGCAACTGCGCGTAGCGATCGTGCTCGAAGGTGTTGGATTCGCCCTGGTACCACAGCGCGCCGCGCAGGCCGTAGCGGCCGAGCGGCGCGATCATGCCGTTGTGCAGCGTCGACAGGCCGGCCGCGCTCTGCCACGGCGCGCGCGGCGGCGTCCCCATCTCCGGCGGCACGACGCGGTACTGCCAGCCGCCGTCGAGCGGCGCGCTGGAGCCGTCGGCGAAGCGCAGCGCGTGCGCCGAGGCCGGTCCGGCGAGCCCGCCGTCGCGATAGGTGTCGAGCACGTTGACCACGACGGTGTTGTCGCCTTCATGCAGCAGGCCTGCCGGCAGCGCGTACTCGCGGCCGGCGCCCGCGCCGTAGGTGCTGCCGACGCCGCGGCCGTTCACCCAGGTCATGTCGATCTCGTCCGCGGGCCCCAGCGCCAGCACCGCGCCCTGCGCCGCCTGCGCGGCGGTCAGGCGCACGCGGGTGCGGTACCAGACCATGCCGTTGAAGTCGGCCAGCGCCGGCACGCCCCAGCGCTCCCAGGCGCCAAGCTGCGTCGGCGCCTGGCGCCACTGTCCTGCCGGCTTGCCCGCGTCCCAGGGCCGATCGTCCGTCGCGACGCCCGGACGGGCCGACCACCAGTCCTGCCACAGCGTGCCCCAGTCGCCGACCGCGGCCACCGCGTCGTCGGCGTAGCGCGCCAGCACGTCGAGTTCGCCGTCGTAGATGCCAAGCCTGCGCAGCGCCTCGCCGCTGGTCCAGGCTTGGATGCGCGATCCGCCCCAGGCCGCGTCGATCAGGCCCATCGGCACGCCGACCGTCTTCTGCAGCTCGCGCGCGAAGAAGTAGCAGGCGGCGGAGAACTCGCGCACCGTGTCCGGATTCACCGGATCCCATCGCACCGCTTCGGAGAACGTCTCCTTCGGCACCGCGTCCGAAACCTGCGGCACGGTGAACAGGCGGATGCGATCGTTGCCGGCGCCCGCCATCTCCGCGCGCGCGTCCAGCGCGCGCCACACCTGCAGCTCCATGTTCGACTGCCCGGAGCACAGCCACACGTCGCCGACCAGCACGTCCCCGACCGCCTGCCTGCGTCCGCCCGCCTCCACGTTCAGCACATGCGGCCCGCCGGCGCGCAGCGCGGGAAGCTCCGCCGTCCAGCGCCCGTCGCCGTCGGCGCGTGCGCGAACGCGCTTGCCGGCCAGCGCCACGCGCACCTCCTCATCCGGACGCGCATGGCCCCAGACGCGGATCGGACGGTCGCGTTGCAGCACCGCATGGTCCTGGAACATCGCGTGCAGCAGCGGCGGCGCGCCCGCGTCATCGGCCGCGACCGCCGGTGCGGCCGTGCCCGACAGCGCGATCGCCAGCCACGCGACCACGGCACGGCATGAAGACGGGCATTTCAATGCAGGCAGTCTCTTCAACGCCCGTCTCCCGGTGCGTTCGGAAACTCGAGCGACTTGTAGTAGTCCAGCGAATGCGGCGGCGCGGGCTCGCCCTCCGGCAGCGGCAGGCCGGAGAAGGTCTGGAAATAGGCGATGCTGGCGTCGCGCCACCACTGCGCCTCCTTCTGCTGGATCGCCAGGAACCGCGCGACCTGGTGGTGGCGCTCCGGATCGACGTAATCCGCCAGTTCGTCCCACGTCGCACGCATCTCCTGCACTTCGCCGACGCCGCGCGAATAGCGATGCACCAGTTCATCCCACAGCGTGCGGCCGGACGAGACACGGTCCGTCCAGCGCCGGTGGTGGAACCACAGCAGGAAGTCCTCCGGCACGCGTGCGGGATCGTCGAACGTCTCGGCCACGGGTGGCGCGTACTGCGACACCGCGTCGCTGCCGGACGTGGTGCGGTCGAAGCCGATGCCCTCCTTCGTCGCGCGATGGAAGTACACCGAGGTCCAGTCCGCGCGCGGCCCGCCCTCGACCCACGGCGCCGGACCATAGTGGTGGCCGCGTCCCATCAGGTGGTGCAGCCCGAGCGGCGTCATGTAGTCCACGGCCGCCTGGTGCGAGGCCATCATCATCCCGACCACCGGATCGACGAAGGCCGGATCGTTCGAGAACGTCATCCGCACCCACTCCGCCGCGATGTCGCGTGCATCGAGGTACGGATCCCAGGCCAGGCGCCCGTAGGCGTACCAGTTGGCCTGGTCGAAATGCGAGCCGCTCCAATCGCGATCGCTGCCGATGTTGGCCACGCCCGCGATGCCGCTGAGCCGGCTCCTGCCTGGTTCGTCCGCCTCCAGCGAACCGTCGACCACCTTCGCGACGGTCGAGCCCTCGCCCTTCGCGTAGGTGTCCGCGCGCAGCACCTCCTCCCACATCGGCCCGAGATAGACCAGGTGGGTGGCGAAGCCGAGGTACTCCTTGGTGATCTGGAACTCCATCATCAGCGGCGTCTTCGGCATCGC
>JAFAEU010000152.1 GCA_023423855.1 Pseudomonadota bacterium
ATCGGCGCGGCGGTGCAGGGCGGCGTGCTGGCCGGCGACGTCAAGGACGTGCTGCTGCTCGACGTGACCCCGCTGAGCCTGGGCATCGAGACCCTGGGCGGCGTGTTCACCAAGATCATCGAGAAGAACACCACGATCCCGACCAAGGCCTCGCAGACCTTCTCCACCGCCGAGGACAACCAGTCCGCGGTGACCGTGCACGTACTGCAGGGCGAGCGCGAGCAGGCCCGCTACAACAAGTCGCTGGCCCGCTTCGACCTGACCGGCATCGACGCCGCGCCGCGCGGCATGCCGCAGGTGGAGGTGTCGTTCGACATCGACGCCAACGGCATCGTCCACGTCACCGCCAAGGACAAGAAGACAGGCAAGGAGCTGAAGGTCGAGATCAAGGCCGGCTCGGGCCTGTCGGACGACGAGATCCAGCGGATGGTTGCCGATGCCGAGGCGCATCGCGAGGAGGACAGGAAGTTCCACGAACTGGTCGGCGCCCGCAACCAGGCCGACGCCCTGATCCATGCCGCGCGCAGCGCGATCAAGGACAACGGCGACAAGGTCCCGGGCGACCTGATCGGTCGCGTCGAGGGCGCCATCGCCGAGGTCGAGACCGCGATGAAGGGCGACGACAAGGACCAGATCGAGGCCAAGACCAAGGCGCTGGAGGAGGCCGCGCAGTCGCTGTTCGCGGCGGCCGCGGCGGCCGGCCAGCAGGCCCCCGAGGACGCGGCCGGCGGCGGCGCCCCGGCGGGCGACGACGTGGTCGATGCGGAGTTCACCGAGGTCAAGGACGACGAGAAGAAGTCGTGATGGGTGATTGGTGATTCGTGATCGGGAAAAGCGGGGTTTCGGCTCCGCTTTTTCCGTCACGGGTCGCCTGATCGCGAGCTTCATGTTGTTCCGAATCACCAGCAACGAATCACGAATCACCGCCCGATGAGCAAACGCGACTACTACGAAGTCCTGGGCGTTGCGCGCGACGCCAGCGAAGAGGACCTGAAGAAGGCCTATCGCCGCTGCGCGATGAAGTACCACCCGGACCGCAATCCCGGCGACCACGAGGCCGAGGTGCGTTTCAAGGAGTGCAAGGAGGCGTACGAGGTGCTGTCGGACGGCGGCAAGCGTCGCCTGTACGACCAGCACGGCCACGCCGCGTTCGAGCATGGCATGGGTGGCGGCAACGCCGGGCCGGGCTTCGGCGGCGCCGACATGGGCGACATCTTCGGCGACATCTTCGGCAACATCTTCGGCGGCGGCGGACGCGGCGGCCCGCGCCGCGGCGCCGACGTCGGCTACGTGATGGAGCTCGACCTCGAGGAGGCCGTGTCCGGCGTCGAGAAGCGCATCGAGATCCCGACCCTGGCCGAATGCGGCGACTGCGACGGCACCGGCTCGGAAGACCGCAAGCTCGAGACCTGCTCGACCTGCCACGGCCGTGGCCAGGTGCGCTTCCAGCGCGGCATCTTCTCGATGCAGCAGCCGTGCCCGCACTGCCACGGCCGCGGCAAGACGATCGCCAACCCGTGCAAGACCTGCCACGGCAACGGCCGGATCGAGGAAGAGAAGGTGCTGTCGGTGAAGATCCCGGCCGGCGTCGACAGCGGCGACCGCATCCGCCTGGCCGGCGAAGGCGAGGCCGGCCCCGCCGGCGCGCCCGCGGGCGATCTCTACGTCGAGGTCCGCGTGCGCCCGCACGATATCTTCGAGCGCGACGGCGACGACCTGCACTGCGAGGTGCCGATCCGCATCTCGCAGGCCGCGCTCGGCGACACCGTGCGCGTGCCCACGCTCGGCGGCGAGGCCGAGATCCGCATTCCCGCCGAGACCCAGACCGGCAAGGTGTTCCGCCTGCGCGACAAGGGCGTGAAGTCGGTGCGCAGCCGCGCCCCGGGCGACCTGTACTGCAAGGTCGTGGTCGAGACGCCGGTCAACCTGACCCAGGAGCAGCGCGACCTGCTGGACAGGTTCGAGGCGACGTTCACGGGCGAGAACGCGCGCCGCCATTCGCCCAGGTCCAGCACCTTCCTCGATGGCGTGAAGGGCTTCTGGGACCGGATGGTGTCCTAGACCGATGCCTCGCCGTTTGATTGCCGCCCCGGATCTCGTCGTCCCGGCGTAAGCCGGGATCCAATTGGATCCTCGCGGTCGGTTTTCCGAATGGAATCAACGGCCAAATGGATCCCGGCATACGCCGGGATGACGGGCAGGGTGCGGGAGATGTAGACGACCCGAGCAAAGCTGCTCTAGCCTGAATGCATGATCACTCCCGTCCGCCTGCTGATCCACGGTGCCTCCGGCCGCATGGGCCAGGCGCTGCTGCGCCTGGCCGCCGACCGGCCGGACCTGCAGGTCGTGGCCGCGGTGCAGCGCAAGGTCGACCAGCGCGTGCTCGACGGCGTGCCGCATTTCGCCGGCAGCGAACTGGCGGCCGTTCCGGGGTTCGATGTCGCGATCGACTTCAGCCTACCCGAAGGCTTCGATCCGGTGCTGGCGCTGTGCGCGGAGCGGGGCGGCGCCTTCGTCTCCGGCACCACCGGGCTGTCGGAGGCGCAGCGCACGGCGCTGGAGGCCGCATCGGCGCGGATCCCGCTGCTGTGGGCCTCGAACTTCAGCCTGGGCGTGGCGGTACTCGACGAACTGGTGGAGCGAGCCGCGGCGGCGCTGCCGGGCTGGGACTGCGACGTCGTCGAATCGCACCATACGAAGAAGAAGGACGCGCCGTCCGGGACGGCACTGTCGCTGGGCGCGGCGGCGGAGCGAAGCGGCGCGCAGCCGCGCTATGCCTCGATCCGCGCGGGCGACATCGTCGGCGAGCACCTCGTCCAGTTCACGGGCGCCGGCGAACGCATCGAACTGGTTCATCGTGCAACCAATCGCGACATCTTCGCCCGTGGCGCCCTGCACGCCGCCGCGCGGCTGGCGGGCCGCCCGCCCGGCGCCTACCGCCTGCGCGACGTGCTGTAGGAGCGCCTTCAAGCGCGACCATCCTGTTGTCCGGGGCATCGCGCCTGAAGGCGTTCCTGCGGGAAATCCCGCTCGCCCGGGCTGGCGCCTTACCCCGGGTGCCGGTATCATTCCCGCTCGCCTGATTCCTTACGCCTCCGGACCGGTTC
>JAFAEU010000391.1 GCA_023423855.1 Pseudomonadota bacterium
GTCCGGGTTGGTGTTGTCGATCTCCTGCCCCGCGATCCGGGCGTCGGTCTCGATCTGCACCGCCTCCGACAGCGGCATCGCG
Source organism: Pseudomonadota bacterium (assembly GCA_023423855.1). Lineage (GTDB taxonomy): Bacteria > Pseudomonadota > Gammaproteobacteria > Xanthomonadales > Xanthomonadaceae > Luteimonas. The sequence continues at coordinate 83 of JAFAEU010000391.1, forward strand.
GTCGTGAGGTCGTGCATCAGCCGGCCGCCGGAGTCGTAGCCCAGCAGCGGCGCCACCGTGTCGGGCTTCATGCCGCCACGCTTCACCGCCATCGGGCCGAGGGAGTCGGCGACCGCCTTGCCGTACTGGTCGCGTACGGCGTGGTAGTCCAGACGGATCGGCGCTCCCTCCTTGCCGGTGTACGTGGTCGAGGCGTCAGCGAATGCGCCATCCGGCGGGCGGCCGGTCGTGAGGATGCGCTGCGCCCGGTAGACCGGTAGCTCGCGCATCTCGGCTTCGACCTCGGCGGCGGTGGCCTTCCACTCCTGCCGGCGGCGGCGCTCGGCGGCGATTTCCATCTGCCGCTCGCGCTCGGCCTGCGCCCAGGTTTTGCGCTGCTGCTCGGCGGCGTTTCGGGCGGCGAGGTAGACCGCATAGCTGTCGGCGTCCATCGCATCCGCTGGCAGCGGCTGGTCGACGGTCTGCACCGGCGCGGCCTCCGTGGTCCCGGCATCGATCGATCGGGCTTCGGCCATCGCCTCGCGCACCATTGCGCCGCGGTCCGGTTCGGCGCTGCCGGGCTTGATCTCTTCGCCGGGGGTCAGGCGGACGTGGTCGCGCAGCGCGGCGTGCGTGGACTGCGGAAGCGTGGCCACGTAGCGGCCGACCGGGATACCGATCTCGGCGCCGCTGGCGACCGCCTCGGCGTATGCCTCCGGCCCCGCGAGGGTGGCGACCGCGGTCTCGGTCCTGTCGCCGTAGTGCGCGCGCAGGGCTTCCAGCGGCACGAACACCTGCTGGCCCGGCTGCGCGGTGTCGACCAGCTCGGACAGCATCTCGGGCGCGCGGGTCTTCAGCTTCGACGCATCGCCAGCCTGCACCAGCGCGTCCAGGTGCTGCTGCTCGGCCTGCGCCTGCAGTCGGGCACGGCGACCGGCCACGCCCTGCACGATGGCGCGCAGGATGGCACCGGCACCGCCTGCGGCGATGGCCTCGCGCTCGATGCCCTCCGCGATCGTGAAATCGTCGTCGATCAGGGCGCGGGTCAGCAGGTCCTGCCCGATGCCTTCGACCAACTCGGTTGCCACTTCGGTCCCGCCCGCGACGGCGATATCCGCCACGCGCCGGAAGAACTGGTCGCGCACGGCCGGCGGCACGCGTTCGAGGATCCGCGCAATGCCGATCCGCTCGACGGCCGCGGTCACGCCTGCACCGGCGAGGATGCCCGCGTCTGCCGTGGCGGTGCCGATCGTGCCGGCATCCTCCGCGCGCTCGGCCATGATGTCCGCGCCCTGTGCCAGCAGCGAGGGCGCGAGCGTCTGCGGCGCGACCAGCCCCTGCAGGACCTGCCCGGACAGCTGCCCCACCGCGGAGGCGACGTCGGTCGCGAGCGTCTTGCGGTCGGCCGGCACGTCGATCGCGTCGCCTGCCGCCTTCGCCACTCCACCCGCGTCGATCAGCGAGTCGCCCAGCCGCAGCCAGCGCGGGATCGCCTCGCGGTCGAAGTCCGGAACCCCCATCGCCCGGAGGCCGGCGCCGATGGTGCGGTCGACCAGGCGCTCGCCGAGGTTCCACAACTGCCCGAACCCAGACACCGTGCGGCCCACGAAGTCCCGCGGCACCGCAGCGGCACCAGCCCGGCCGAAGTCCAGCGCGCCCACCGGGTCCGCCACGGTCCGTTCGGCGGCGGCGGCACCGATCCAGATGGGCGCCTCCAGTGCCATCGTCGGACGCGCCAGCGTGCGCCAGTCGGTCAGCGGCCTGGTGAACAGGCCCAGCCCCGGCAAATCATCCTTCGCCAGCGCGTAGCGGTCCGGGTCGTCGGTCAGCCATGCGGCCACGGTCGGCGAGCTGGTCTGCAGCGTCGCCAGTTGCTGCCGTTCGACGTGCTGCCGGGCGCCGTCAGGATCGGCACGGACCACGCCCACGGGGGCGCCGGTGCGCTTGGCCAGGTCGATGACCTCGGCCGTCTGCTCGGGCGTGGTGTATTCGGTGGCGGCGACGACGCTGGAGGTCGTCTGCTGCCGTTCGGCCGCGATGCGTGCGGCGGCCTTCGCGTAGGGATTCACTTGCGCGTTCACAGGCTGTCGTCTCCCTGGTCGAGGTAGGCGGCGAGGATTTCAGCCTCGGTCGGTTCGGCGACGGCGGCCTCCTTCAGTGCTTCGACGATCTGCGCGCGTGCCTGAGCGGGCACGGTGAAGCCCTCGGCCGCGCCCTCATACAGTCGGCGGGTGGACGTACCACCCCACCACGTGCGCCGCGCGAATGGCTGCTTCAGCCTGTTGATCAGCGTCTGCATCTCGTCGGCGCCGGGCTGCCGCTTCTTCTCGTCGACGAAGGCGCGGACCTCGCGGCGATAGGCGAGGTCGAACTGCCCGCGCTTCTCCGCGTTGCCTTCCCCGACCAGCCCGAGTTCCGAATAGGCCAGCCGCAACAGCTCGGACTCGCTGGCCCACTGTGCCGCCTTGCCGGGCTCGCCTGCCTCCTTCTGCGCCTTGGTCAGCGCTAGCAGCGTGGCGCCACTGAGCTTGTCGGCGTACTGCGTGAGGTTCGTTCGGGCGAAGGCGCCCGCGTCGGTGGCCTGCAGCCGGCGCAGGCTATCCACCAGGACCGGATCGTCCGCGATGATCGAGCCCTCCGCGGTCAGCTTCCGCCAGCGGCCGATTGCCGAGTTGGTGCTCTCGTGCGTCGCTAGCCATGCGACCTCCTCCGGCGACAGGACGCGGTTCAACGGCATGTTCGGGGCGGCGCCCGCGGCCTTGGCAAAGATCGCCTCACCCGTGGCGCGTTCGGCTTCCTCCCGCTGCGCCGTGCGCCATGCGAACTCCTGCTGGACGTACTGCGTCGCGCTGCGCAGCGCCACCGGGTCGGCGGCGATCGGCGACTCGCGCAGGCGCTGCACCGCCTCGGCTGCACTCCGGGCCGGTCCGTCGTACCTGAGCGGCGCACCGGAGCGGGCCACCGGGGGGAGTTCGGCGTGAATGTGCGGCTGGTCGGTGTTGCGCTCGTCGATGACTTCGAACCCGGCGGCGCGGAGGTCAGCCATCAGCGCGGCCGTCTGCTCCGGCGTTCGATCCCTGGTCCGGAAGTCGGCGGCGGTCCCGTGCGGGTGTTGGCTGCGCGCACCGGCACCTCGGGCGATGACAGGGCGGACCATGCTGGTGATGGTCGCGCCATGCTTCGCGGCAATCTCGGCGTACTGCGCCTGCACGCTGGCCGCGTCCCGCGTGATGTCCTCTCCTGAGCGCAGCGTCGGCGTCGGCGAGATGGCCCCGCCATTGACGGCCGCTATGCCCGCTTGCGTGCCCGCGTCGGCGCGGATCGCCGGGAACAAGGTCGCCTCCACCGCAATCCGGTCGGCGGCGGTCATGTGGTCGGCGGTGCGGTTGTAGTAGCCGATCGCGTCCGGGATCGACCGGGCAGACAGGCCGGAGACGGTGGCGCGATAGACGCCAGACGCCAGGGCCGCGCCTTCGTAGGCGATCTGCTCTCGGGGCGCGCCGGCCAGTTGCAGACGCCGGGCGTTGGCAGCCTGCAGTTCCGTGATGCTGGCCTGCTGCAGGTCGAGGTCGCCGGTCAGACCGCGCAACGTGGCCTCGTCGGCAAGGGACTGATTGAGCGCCGCGCCCTTCGCCACGATGGCGCGTTCGGACTCCTGCGCCATGTGCCGATTCAACCCGGCTGCGAACGTCTCGCGCCAGCCCGCAGCGATGCCGTCGAACTGTGCTTTCTGCTGTTCCGTGAGCTGCTGCCGGATGGATGCGATCCGCTGGTCGACCTTCGGCACCAGACGCTCGTTGGCTTCCAGTGCGCGCTCGCCCTTGAAGCTCAGGACGCCTTCCGGGTTCTCCGGGTCGTGCAGGGAGTTCCCCAGATCGGCCAGCGCCGCGCGCGCCTCGCTCAGACGCGCGTGGTCGTGCTTCTGGACCTGCTGCTCGATAGCGGCGTTCACCTGCCGCCCCAGCAGGTCGGCACCTCGCTGCAGGTGCGTCGTGTCGAGCCGGGCGGTCTGCCGGACACCGGGGATGGGGGCGACTTCCGTCGTGGTCGTCGCGCGGGGGATCAGTTGCATGGGGATTCCTCCTTACGCCGGCTTGTTGCCGTACACGTCGACGAACGACTGCCCGCCAGCCATCGGCTTGGACGTGGGCCAGACCTGCGCGATCGCGGCCGGGTCAACGGTGCGGGAACCCTCGCGGCGCTTCTGTCCGGTGCGCTTCTGCTGCAAGTCGTGCTCCATCCGCTGCACGCGCTCGTCGCTCAGGGGCGCGATGCGTGCGATCCGGGTGTCGATGTGGTCCGCGAGTGCTTCGCCGATGGTCCAGCGGAAGCTGTCCTGGTCCTCGCTGATTGCCTGCGTCACCAGGTTGGCGAGCGACTGGCTCAGGCTGAAGGTGTGCATCTGGCCGCGGTAGATGTCGTCGGGGGTGAAGGGCACCGCGTCGCCGATGATCCCGTTGATCTCCGTCTCCGCAGCGCGGGCGGCGCGAACAGCAGCGGCCAGCCCTTCCAGCGCGGCGCGCAGGCCGTCGTATG
>JAFAEU010000449.1 GCA_023423855.1 Pseudomonadota bacterium
ATCCGGTCCTGTTCCCGGCGGAGATGGCGCGTTCGCTGGTCGGCCACCTGCTCGGCGCGGTGTCCGGCGGCGCGCTGTACCGGCGCGCCAGCTTCCTGCTCGACAGCGCCGGCACGCGGATCTTCCCGGACTGGCTGTCGATGCACGAGAACCCGTTCCTGGTGCGCGGCCTGCGCTCGGCGGCCTGGGACAGCGAGGGCGTGGCCACGCGCGCTTCCGCGCTGGTCGAGGACGGCGTGCTGCAGCGCTACGTGCTCGGCAGCTATTCGGCGCGCAAGCTCGGGCTGCAGACCACGGCCAACGCCGGCGGCGTGCACAACCTCGAAGTGCGCGCGAATGCCGGCGGCTTCGACGAACTGGTGCGCGGCATGGGCCGCGGCCTGGTGGTCACCGAACTGATGGGGCAGGGCGTCAACCCGGTGACTGGCGACTATTCGCGCGGCGCGGCGGGCTTCCTGGTCGAGAACGGCGAGATCGTGCACCCGGTGGACGGGATCACCATCGCCGGCAACCTGCGCGACATGTTCGCCGCGATCGAGGCGGTGGGCGGCGACGTCGATCCGCGTTCGCACATCCGCACGGGGTCGATCCTGCTGGGGCGGATGACGGTGGCCGGCGGCGATTGAAGGTATGCTAGCCGGCGACCGTGCGGGGGCAGGCGCCGGCGTACGGAAACATCGATTCCAACCAACCGGGGAAGGCGACATGAACGATACCAATCCGATCCACGGCGGCGAAGCCAGCCAGGACGACCGCACGGTCGCGATGCTGACGCATCTGTCCGGCATCATCCTCGGCTTCATCGTGCCGCTGGTGGTGTGGCTGATCAACAAGGACAAGGCGGACAAGGGTTTCCTGATCGGCCAGTCCAAGGAAGCGCTGAACTTCCAGATCACGCTGCTGTTCGGCTACATCATCGGCATCATCCTGTCGGTGATCCTGATCGGCGCGCTGCTGAACTTCATCCTCTGGATCGTCTGCATCATCTTCAGCATCATCGCCGGGCTCGCCGCCAACAAGGGCGAGAACTACCGCTATCCGTTCGCGATCCGGCTGATCAACTGAACCACGTGCCGGCGCGCAATCGCGCGCCGGCATTTTGCAGGAGCGCCCTCAGGATTCCGGCGGGGGCCAAAGGTCACTGGTGCTTCCGGCGGGTTGAGTTCCCTGCGCGCGGCCGCATCATCGTTCCTGCGCCGGACGGTATCCGGCCGGAGCCGGACGATGAATGCCATGCTGCATCGTGAAGACGCTTCCCTGGCCGAACGCCAGTGGGCCGCCGGGGCGCACGTCGCCGCGCTGGCGCTGGCGCTGCTGACCAGTTGGACGGCCGGTTTCGCCGGCATGCTCGCCGCGGGCGTGATCTACCTGCTCAAGCGCGACGACGCGCCCTTCGCCGCCGGACACGCGCGCGAGGCGTTCAACTTCAACCTCAGCATGTTCCTGTATGCCTGCGCGGTGTGCGTGGTCGGCTTCCTGCTGCTTGGCGCGACCGTGCTGACCCTGGGCATCGGCCTGATCGTCACCCTGCCGGCGGGCCTGGTGCTGCTGGCAGCGGTCGCAGCGATCGCGGTGATGTGGCTGGTGTGCAGCATCATCGCCACGATCAAGGCCTGGAACGGCGAGCAGTACCGCTACCCGCTGACGCTGCGGTTGCTTTGATCCCGGGATTGCCGTAGGTCGGGGCTACGCCCCCGACGCCTCAAGCCTGTCGATCAACAGCAAAGACGCTGGGTCCCCGCCTTCGCGGGGATGACGGGAGTGCTAGTGATCGCGCTCGATCGCGCGGCGGCCGAGGGCGGCGAGCGGCGCGGTATCGCCTCCGCATCCGGCGAGCGCGTCGTCCATGCGCTGTGCGAGCGTGCGCAGGCGCGCGCGCGAGGCGTCCAGCCCGATCAGGGCCGGGAAGGTGGCCTTGTCCTGCGCCGCGTCCTTGCCGGCGGTCTTGCCGAGCGTGGCGCTGTCGCCTTCGACGTCGAGCAGGTCGTCGCGGATCTGGAAGGCGAGACCGAGCGCGTCGGCGAAGTCGTCCAGCGCGCGCCGCGTCGCGGCGTCGGCATCGGCCGCGATCGCGCCCAGCCGCACCGCGGCGCGCAGCAGGGCGCCGGTCTTCAGTGCGTGCAGGCGCTCCAGCGCGTCCAGCGCGAAGGGAAAAAAGGGGTCAGAGTCATTTTCCGGCTGGTCGGAATGCGTTGCCCCGGGCTCCCGACCCGAAAAATGACTCTGACCCCTTTTTTCCCCTCCGGTCGCCGCAAGGTCGAACGCCTGACCGCCACACATGCCGGCGGCGCCGGACGCGGTCGCCAACTCGGCCAGCATCGCCACGCGCCGCGCGTCGGGCAGCGCGGATTGCGCGAGCACGGAGAACGCCAGCGCCTGCAGCGCGTCGCCGGCGAGGATCGCGGTGGCCTCGTCGAACGCGACGTGCACGGTCGGCTGGCCGCGGCGCAGGGCATCGTCGTCCATCGCCGGCAGGTCGTCGTGCACCAGCGAATAGGCGTGGACCAGTTCCACCGCGGCGGCCGGCGCGTCCAGCGCTTCTTCCGGGGCGCCGCAGGCGTGTCCGGCCGCGTACGCGAGCAGGGGTCGCATGCGCTTGCCGCCGAGCAGCACGGCGTGGCGCATCGCCGCGAGCAGGCGCGGTTCGGTGCCTTCCATGCCCTCGAGCGCCGCGGCGAGCGCGGCGTCGGCGCGGGTGCGCCAGCGGGTCAGTCGCGCCTGGACGTCGTGGTCGCGGGGATCAGGCGTCGCCATCGGCGGCGCCGGGGAAAGGTTCGGCCTTGTCCGGCGCATCGGGATCGGTGAGCAGGCGCACGCGCAGTTCCGCCTGCTCCAGCGCCTGCTGGCAGCGGCGATACAGGCCGACGCCGCGCTCGTACGCGGCCAGCGATTCCTCCAGGCTCATCTCACCGTGCTCCATCTTCTCGACCAGTTGTTCGAGCTGGTCGAGCGAGGTCTCGAAATCGGCGACGGCAGGTGTCTCGGCGGCGGGCTTCTTGGCCATGCGCGAAGTGTAAGCCAGCGACGCGCGCAGGTCAGGTCGCGGCGAGACCCGACCAGTGCAGGCGACGACCGGTCGCGCGCAGCCAGGCATCGAATCCGGCGGAGAAGGCGAGGCCGCCGGCGGCAAGCACCGTTCCTTCGCGGTCGCAGAGCAGCGGCAGGCGCTCGCGGATCCAGGGCGGCACACCGAGGTCCTGTAGCACGTGCTTGAGTGCGTGCGAATGCCGGCGGCCCGGCAGCGTGATGCGTTCACCGCCCGCGCGCGCGTGGACGACGAACGGTGTCGCGATGCCTGCCGCGGCATCCGCGCCGGAGGCGCTAACGGCGGGCGGCGCGATTTCCAGCGCAAGCGTGCCGCCGCCCGGCCAGGGCAGCGGCATCGCGCCGTCCCAGCCGATGCGCACGCCGGCGGGCGCGGGCGGCAGCACCGGCCCGGCCCAGAGCAGGTCCCGCCAGCGGCGGACGACGGCGCCGCGCCATGCGAATTCGGCGGCCTCTCCCGGCGCATCGCCGAGCAACTGCCGCGCGATCCGCGCGACGCCCTCCGCTGGCAGCGGCGGCAGTCCGGCCTCGTCCACCCACTGGCGCAGCACGCGGGCCTGTCGTGCTCCCGGCAGTGCGGCGAGCGGCGCCACCTGCAGGCAGCGCGGGTCCACCGTCCGCGCCACGGCGAGCGCCTGAGCGTCGGCTTCGGACAGCAGGCCGGCGGCTTCGCGCTGCAGGCCGGCGG
>JAFAEU010000019.1 GCA_023423855.1 Pseudomonadota bacterium
GGCCTGGTCAACGCGCTGTTGCGTCGCGCGCAGCGCGACGGCGTGCCGGCCGCCGACCCGCAGGACGCATGGCCCGAATGGCTGCGCGCACGGGTCCGCGCCGACTGGCCGCAGGACGCCGACGCGATCTTCGCCGCGAGCGCGGTCGCCGCGCCGACCTGGCTGCGGGTCAACCGCACGCGCACCTCCGCCGCGCAGTACGCCGCGCGCCTGCACGACGCCGGCATCGAACCGCAGGCCTGCGAGGACCTGCCCGATGCGCTGCGCATCGATGCGCCGGTGTCGCCGCTGGCCCTGCCCGGGTTCGGCGATGGCGACGTCTCGGTGCAGGACGCCGCGGCGCAGCGCGTGGCCGACGCGCTCTCGCCGCCGCATGGCGCACGCGTCCTCGACGCCTGCGCCGCGCCGGGCGGCAAGTCCGCGCACCTGCTCGAACGCGATCCGGCCCTGCGCCTGACCGCGCTCGACGTCGACGAACGCCGCCTGCGGCGCGTGCGCGAGACTTTCGACCGCCTCGGCATCGGCGCGCGCGCGCGCCTGCTCGCCGCCGATGCCGCCGACACCGCGGCGTGGTGGGACGGCGAGCCCTTCGACGCGATCCTGCTCGACGCCCCCTGTTCGGCCACCGGCATCGTCCGCCGCCAGCCGGACGTGCTGCTGCACCGGCGCGTTGCGGACCTGGCCGCACTGACGGCGCTGCAGGCGCGGCTGCTCGACGCGCTGTGGCCGCTGCTGGCGCCGGGCGGCCGGCTGCTCTACGCCACCTGTTCGATCCTGGCCGCCGAGAACCAGGCGCAGGTGGCGGCGTTCCTGGCGCGCACGCCCGACGCGCGGGCCGAAGCCCTGCCGGAGGCGTTCGGCCGCGACACCGGCGACGGGCGGCAGCGGCTGCCGGGGGAAGCGGGCATGGACGGGTTCTTCTACGCGGTCCTCTCGCGCGCCTGAATGCACGGGCGGCAGGCGGTCCTTGATGAACAGGCATTGCGCATCGTGAAGCCGGCGCGAGGTCGTTGTCATGGAGCGACCGATACGATGGAAACGAGGCTCCCCCGCCGGCAATCGGCATCGCCCCGGGTCTTTGCCTGAACCATGGTCATCGTCATCGCCAGAGGCCGCATGTTGCCCATTTCGGTCATCGTCAGCACCTACAACGCCGAGGAATGGCTGGAGAAGGTGTTGTTCGGCTATTCGCGGCAGACGCATCGTGCGTTCGAGCTGATCGTCGCGGACGACGGTTCGCGCCGGGCAACGTCCAACCTCGTCGCGCGCTACGCCAGGGACTTTCCGGTACCGCTGCGCCACGTCTGGCACGAGGACGACGGCTACCGGCGCCAGGAAATCCTCAACAAGGCGATCCCGATGGCGGCGCACGACTACGTGCTGTTCACCGACGGCGACTGCATCCCGCGCCGCGATTTCGTCGAAACGCACGCGCGGCTGGCCGAACCCGGTCGCTTCCTGTCCGGCGGGTACTGCAAGCTCGGCATGGACCTGAGCAAGCGCATCACGCCTGCGGACATCGCCGCCGGTCGTTGCTTCGACCCCGACTGGCTGCGCTCCTTCGAGCGACTCAACGGCTCGAACCGACGCAAGCTCGGCGCGGGTCCGATGACCGCACGCATGCTCGACGCGATCACGACCGCGGGCGCCACCTTCAACAACTGCAACTCCTCCGCCTGGAAGGCCGACCTGCTCGCGATCAACGGCTACGACGAGCGGATGAAGTACGGCGGTCCCGACCGCGAGCTCGGCGAACGGCTGGAGAACGCCGGCATCCGCGGCAAGCAGGTCCGGCACAAGGCGATCTGCCTGCATCTCGATCACGCCCGCGGCTACAAGACCGAAGAATCGGTGCGGGCCAATCTCGCCATCCGCGCGCAGACGCGGGCGGAGAAGCGGGTGTGGACGCCGTACGGCGTCGTCAAGCAGGCGGCGAACGACGACGCGCCGCGGGCCGCCGGCGCCGCCGACGCGTCGGGTTCGACGGGCTGACCGGAACCGGGCGATCCGCGCTCAGGAACGCGGCGGCAGCGCGCGCCAGGCCTCGATCACCGCGGCGGGCGGGATGTCGGCCACGCGGCTTTCGGCGCCGCGTTCCCCGCCCAGCACGCTGATCGGTCCCGGGCCGATCGGCCGCCATTTCGACGGCGGGGCGGCGCCGAACATCACCACCAGCGGGCAGCCGAGCGCCGCGGCCGCGTGCGCAGGGCCGGTATCGACCGACACCATGCCGTGCGCGCGTTCGACCAGCGCCAGCAGGCGCGGGATCGGCAGTTCGTTGGCGCCGTTGAACACGCGCGGATCGTTGCCTGCCGCGGCGCGGATGTCCTCCAGCAGCGGATGCTCCGGCGGCGACCCGCACAGCACCACGTGCGCATCGGGCAGCGAAGCGAGGATGGCCTGCGCCACGGCGGCCCAGTTGCGCGCGTCCCAGTGCTTGGGATGGTCGGCGGTCATCAGCTTGCCGCGCTTGTGGGTGCGCTTGTTGCCCGGCTGCAGCAGCACCAGCGGGCCCTGCATGCCGGTCTTCTCCAGCCACGCCGCCAGGTCGGCGCGATCGTCGTCGGTGACGACGAGGCGCGGGAAGCGGAAGCTCGCGGTGTCGACATCGGAGGTCGGGTAGGCGTGGACGGGGTCACGCATGCCGAGTTCGAGCCAGCGGTCGGGCCACAGCACCGGCGCATCCTCGCCGGCGGGATCGCGCGCGACGATGTCGTCGGGATGCACACCGCCGCGCGCCAGCAGCGCGCGCATTTCCGGGTCGATGTCGCCGAGGTAGACCGGGCCGCGGCCGCGGCCGCGCAGCCAGCGCACCAGGCGCCACTGGCTCGGGCACAGCAGGTAGGGCGTCTTGCGGCTGGTCACCATCTGCAGGTGGCCGAGCGTGGGTTCTCGCGCCATCAGCGGCGGCGTCCAGCCGCCGGAGCTGATCACGTCCACCGGGCTGCGGTACCGCGCCGAGACCAGCCGCATCAGCGTGGTCAGCATGACCATGTCGCCGAACGCGCCGCAGCGGACGATCAGCGGGCGTGCCGGCGTGGTTGCTGGGTCGGGCATGGGGACGGCCTTTTCGTTCTCGTGCGTGGGCAGCGGATGCGCTAATCCATCACGCGCCATGCTGCAGCGAATGATACAAGCGCAGGTACTTGTCCCGGAAAACCTCGGGCGTGTGCGCGCCGGCGACGATCGAGAAGGCGGCCTGCGTGAATCCGTCGGCCAGTGCATCGTCGCCGAGCACGCGCAATGCGCGTTCGGCCAGCGCGTCGGCATCGCCCACCGGAACGACGAATCCGCTGTGGCCGTCGCGCACGACTTCGGCGATGCCGCCGGCATCGGTGGAGACCACGGGGACCCGCATCGCGAACGCCTCGTAGATCGACAGCGGCAGGCCTTCGGTGCGCGAGCTCATCATCAGCAGGTCGAATCCGGCCAACAGGTCGAGCGCGTCCTTGCGGTAGCCGGTGAACGTCACCTTCGCGGCGATGCCGAGTTCCGCGGCAAGCGCCTCGAGCGTCCCGCGCAGCGGCCCGTCGCCGACCACGAAAAAGTGCAACGACATGGACGGGGCCTCGTGTTGCAGCATCGCCTGCGCCGCATGCAGGAAGGTCGGCAGGTCCTTCTGCTCGGTGTAACCGGCCAGGTTGCCGACCACGCGGGTTCCGGGCGCGATGCCGAACTCGCGCTGCAGGACGTCCGAACGCCCGCGGGCGGACAACGACGCGACATCGACCGCGTCATGGATCGTCAGCAACCGCGCCGGGTCGACCACGCCGTCGAACACGCGCTTCACCGACTCGGACACGCAGACCACTTTCGAAATGCGCGGGCTGCCGTACTTGCGCCGGCTGAACACGCTGCCGCCGATCGGATTGTTGCGCTTGCGGCTGAGCACCAGTTTCGTGTCACGCGGCAGGAACCGCAGGGCGAGCAGGCAGGCGTTGAGTGCGGACGAGTCATGCGCATGGAGGATGCCGATGCGTTCCCGCCTCGCGGTGCGAACGATCGCGCGCACCGCATTGGGCAGCTTCAGCCGCGACTTGCGATAGGTGGTGCAGCGCGCGCCGTCCTGCAGGCACCTGCCTTCGAGCACCGAGCCCGACGGGCACAGGATCCACTGCCGGACATCGGGTTCGCGATCGAGCAGGTGGTAGAGCGTGTACATCTGCGCGTCGCCGCCGCGCCACTCGGTGATCGTGGTGACATGGAGGATGGAGATTCTCACCAGCGCAGCCTCCTGCGGGCGACTTCGCGGCAAAGTCCGGCGTACAGCGCGTGCGCCTCGGCCTCCGGCAGGTAGCGCATGCGCAACGGTGGCGACATCGCGCCGGCGCCGGCGGTGTCGAGCCACAGCGAGGCCATGCCGAAGCGGCGGTCCAGCGGCGACTGCCGCAGCTGCAGCGCCTGCAGCTTGTCGATTTCGGCGAAGCGCCAGTGCCGCGACCACCAGCCTTCGCGCACCGCGACGAGTTTTGCGTCGACGCGGTAGCCGGACAGGCGCGCATGCCGCGTCGCCAGCAGCCAGCCCCAGGGCAGCCACAGCAGGCCGAGCAGGCCCCAGGGGCCGAGGTACCAGCACAGGCCGGCGGTCAGCAGCGCCGCGAACACCGCGTCGCCGATCAGCAGCCGCTGCCAGGCGCGCGGATGCAGCGGCCGCCAGTCCGCGCGCGGCCAGTCGGCGCCGTCGAGCAGGTGGCGCAGCAGCGCATCGCAGGCCTCGGGCGTGGCGATCGGCGCAAGTTCGGGAGGATCGCGCTGCGCCTGTTCGCCGTCGCCGACCTGCGAACCGGCGGTGTCGATGCCCAGCGAGCGGCGGCCGAACAGCCGGTGCAGCACGCCTTCGCGCAGCGTCCAGGCCTGGATGCGCCGGCGCGATACGCTGCTGCGCACGCGCGCCAGCAGGCCGCGTTCGACCGTCAGGCGGCGGCCGTGCTCGCGCAGTTCGAAGCCGTGGTAGCGCGTCAACGCCAGCAGCACCGAGAACGCGCGCACCAGCGCCAGCGCCAGCAGCACCACGCCCATGACCGCGAACGCGGTTGACGACCAACTGCCGTTGAAATGCTCGGCATAGCCGAAGACCTCGCGCCGGGCGAGGTTGAAGGCATGCTTGTAGGCGTCGTCTGGCAGGACTTGCCAGGACAGCGCGAACGCGGCGCCGACCACGATCATGCCGCGATTGGAGATCAGCCCCAAGCGCACGATCTCGGCCGTCGACAGCGCCAGCAGGGGTTCGCCCGCGTCCGTCGTGTCGGCATCGACGACGTCGGCGCCGCGTCCGCGATGGCGGATCAGCCGCTCCAGCGCCAGCGCGTCGTCGAGCCTGAGCACGCGCATCTGCGCTTCCGGTTTCGTGCCGCCGGCGGACTCGAGCTTCACCTCGGCCACGCCGAACAGGCGGTGCAGCAGGGTCTGTCGCAGCTCGACGTTATGGATGCGCGAGAACGGCACCTGGCGCAGGCTGCGCTCGAGCAGGCCGCTGCGGATGAACAGGCTGTCGCCGTCGGCGCGGTAGCGATAGGTGAAGTAGCGCCAGACCGACACCAGCGCCAGCACCACCACCGCCACGCCTGCGACGACGAGCTGGTAGTTCTCCTCGCGCCGGCCGCCGTAGACCAGCAGCACCGCCAGCGGCAGCAGGAACTGCCGCAGCGAGTCGATCAGCACGAACAGCCACGACCACGGATGCAGCCGGCGTTCCCCGGCGGCGGCGGAAGGCGGCGGCTCAGGCGTCGTCGTCATCGGTCTCGATCCAGCGCGCGAGGCGGTCGCGCAGCCATTCCGCGTCTTCGGCCCCGAGCCCCGGCGTCGACACCGCGTTGTGGCGCGTGCCGGCGGTGTGGATCACCAGGGTGGCCAGGCCGAAGCGCCGCTCGATCGGCCCGCGCTGCAGGTCGAGGTGCTGCACGCGCGATTTCGGCACGAAGGTTTCCTTCTGCCACAGCCGGCCGCGACGCAGCGCGTAGCCGTCGCCGTCCAGACGCCAGCGCGTGCAGGCGTACTGCCGGTACGCCAGCCACACGCCCCAGCCCGGCAGCAGCACCAGCACCGCCAGCGCCAGCGGCAGGGCCAGCGGCGTATCGCGCAGCAGCAGCCCGATCGGGACCAGCAGGCCCAGCGCCAGCAGGCCGAGGCCGAAGACGTTGCCGAGCACGAACAGGCGCCGCGCGCGCGGCGGCAGCGGCTGCCAGCCTTCCGGTGGCGCGGCGGGCGCGTCACCCTGCGGCGGGAGGCCGGACGGGGAGTCGGTGTCGCTCATCGACGCTCCAGGTCTGCGTAGGGATTGGCCTCGTCGCTGCCGGGCGGCCGCGCCTTGAAGCGCTTGTAGGTCCACTGGTACTGCGCGGGATCGCGCCGGGCGATGCGTTCGACATCGGCGTTGAGGGCGGCGGTGGCGACCGCCGGGTCGGCCGAGTCGATGCCGGGCGAGGCGGCTTCGATCCGCAGCGCATAGGCCCCGGACCCGATCCGCTCGCACCAGGCGAACAGCACCGTCGCCCCGCTGCGTGTGGCCAGGCGGCCGAGCAGGGTCATGGTCGAGGCCTGCACGCCGAAGAACGGCGCAAACTCGCCGTCGCCGCCCTTGGGCTGCTGGTCGGGCAGGATGCCGACCACGCCGCCGGCCTGCAGTTGCTTGTACAACTGGCGCACGCCGGCGCCCTCGGCGCGCACCTGGGTGACGCGATCGGCGTCGGCATCGGCGCGCACCAGGCGCAGGAAAGCCTCGCCGATGGCGGACTCGGGGGGCTTGTACAGGATCGCCAGCGGCGTCTTCGCCGCCAGCCACTGATTGAGCAGCTCCCAGTTGCCGAAATGGGGCGCGGCGACGATCAGCCCGCGGCCGGCGCCGAGCGCGGCGTCGAACAGGTCCTCGCCGTGGGTTTCGCGGATCAGCGCCAGATTCTCCGTGTGCGGGCGCGTCCACAGCCGCAGGGTTTCCAGCGTCTGCAGGCCGGTCGTGCGCAGCACCGCGCGGCGCCATTCCTCGCGCTGGCCCGGCAGCAGGTCCGGATAGGCGAGCTCGAGGTTGCGCAGCGCGACCGCGCTTTCCCGCGCGCCGGTGCGCAGCGAGACCCAGGCCAGCGCGTCGCCCAGCCGGCGCAGCGCCGGCCACGGCAGCCGTCCGATGGCGGCGGCGAGCGCGTAGAGCAAGCGGGCGAGGAGGTCGGTCATGCGGGTGAGTGTAGCGAGGCCGGAATGCCAGCAGCGGTGCGGGGAACCTCGCGAAGCGGGCGTGCGCCGTGGTTCCGGACGCGGGGCGCCCCACCGTTGTCATCCCGAACGCAGTGAGGGATCTGCTTCTCGACCCGCGGCAGGTGAAAGCAGATCCCTCACTGCGTTCGGGATGACAAAGCCTTAGGCTTCCCCGACTCCCGACTCCCGACTCCCGACTCCCGACTCCCGATGCTCTCCCTCATCCAGCGCGTCACCGAAGCCAGCGTCTCCGTCGACGGTGAAGCCGTCGGCCGCATCGGCCCCGGCCTGCTGGCGCTGGTGGGCGTGGAGCCGGGCGACGGCGAGGCGCAGGTGGCGCGGATGGCCGAACGCCTGCTCGGCTACCGGGTCTTCGCCGACGCGCAGGGGCGCATGAACCGCTCGCTGGCCGACACCGGCGGCGGCCTGCTCCTGGTCAGCCAGTTCACCCTGGCCGCCGACACCCGCTCGGGGATGCGGCCGGGCTTCAGCACCGCCGCGGCCCCGGACGAGGCCGAGCGGGTCTTCGCCCGACTGCTGGCTGAATGCCGGTCGCGGCACCCGGCGCCGGTGGAAACCGGCCGGTTCGGGGCGCACATGGTCGTCGCCCTGGTCAACGACGGGCCGGTGACCTTCCTCCTCAGGGCCTGATTTCGCCCGCCGGACGGCCCGGAATGTCCGGCAAGGGCCGGAAATGCCGATGGATCGGCCGGGGTGGCTGGAAACCGGCGATTCCGGGCCCATATCGTCGCCAGCCGGGCCGTTCCAGGTCCCGGCCGTGTCCCTTCCGCGCGGGAACCCCGTCCGGCGGAATGGTATAATTACGGGTTCACTTTTCTCCCCGGTGCGCGCCACATGGCGAACGAACGTCCAGCCGAACAGTCCGACATCAAGCTCCTGATTTCCAAGGGGCTCGAGCAGGGCTACCTGACCTACGCCGAAGTCAACGACCACCTGCCCGACGACCTCGTCGATCCGGAGCAGATCGAGGACATCATCGGCATGATCAACGGCATGGGCATCGAGGTGCACGAGATCGCGCCCGACGTCGAATCGCTGCTGCTCACCGGCGACTCCAGCGGCAACCGCGAAGTCGACGACACCGCCGCCGAGGAAGCCGCGGCCACGCTGACCGCGCTCGACAGCGAGGGCGGCCGCACCACCGACCCGGTGCGCATGTACATGCGCGAGATGGGCACGGTCGAGCTGCTGACCCGCGAGGGCGAGATCGCGATCGCCAAGCGCATCGAGGAAGGCCTGAACCAGATGGGTTCGGCGCTGGCCAGCTTCCCGTGGTCGGTGCAGCTGCTGCTCGAGGACTACGACCTGCACAAGGCCGGCAAGAAGCGCCTGGCCGAGATCGTGGCCGGCTTCAACGACCTCGAGGAAGCCGTCGAGGAAATCCCGACGCCCGCCTCCGCCGCCGACAACAGCGCGGACGATTCCGACAGCGACGACGATGCCGACGACGACGACAGCGATGCCGAGGACGCCGGTCCCACCGGCCCGGATCCGGCGGAGGTCGCGCGCCGCATGGACGTGCTGGCCGCCACCTACGCGAAGTTCCAGAAGTCCTACGCCAAGAACGGCCCCAGCGCCAAGCCGGTGCTGAAGCTGCGCGAGGAGATGGCCGAGGTCTTCACCACCTTCAAGCTGCCGCTGCCGCTGACCGACACCCTGGTCAAGAAGCTGCGCGACGTGGTCGGCGAGATCAAGGACCACGAGCGCCGCATCCTCGACCTGTCGACCAAGGTCGCGAAGATGCCGCGCAAGGACTTCATCCGCGCCTGGGACGGCAACCAGACCAACCTGGGCTGGGTCGACGACGTGCTCAAGCGCAAGCAGAAGTGGTCGTCGGGCATGCGCGAGGTCAAGGACCAGATCATCGCCGAGCAGGAAGCCACCATCTCCATCGAGAAGGGGATGATGGTTTCGCTCGCCGACCTCAAGGAGATCAACCGCGCGATGGCCTACGGCGAGGCCAAGGCGCGCAAGGCCAAGAAGGAAATGGTCGAGGCCAACCTGCGCCTGGTCATCTCCATCGCCAAGAAGTACACCAACCGCGGCCTGCAGTTCCTCGACCTCATCCAGGAAGGCAACATCGGCCTGATGAAGGCGGTCGACAAGTTCGAATACCGCCGCGGCTACAAGTTCTCCACGTACGCGACCTGGTGGATCCGCCAGGCCATCACCCGCTCGATCGCCGACCAGGCGCGCACCATCCGCATCCCGGTGCACATGATCGAGACGATCAACAAGCTCAACCGCATTTCCCGGCAGATGCTCCAGCAGTACGGCCGCGAGGCCACGCCGG
>JAFAEU010000028.1 GCA_023423855.1 Pseudomonadota bacterium
GGCCTGGTAGGCGACGTCATCGGTGCACAGCAGGTCGCCGTGCATCAGCAGCACCGGTGCGCCGTCGAGCACGATCACCGCCGGGTCCGGCAGGATGCGCAGGCCGGCGCGGCGCGCCCAGGCCTCGCCGACCAGGAAATCGCGGTTGCCGCGCTGGAAGTACACCGGGATCCCGGCATCCGACAGCGCCCGCAGCCTGTCCGCGACCAAGGCGCCCGTTTCCGAGGGGTCGTCGTCGCCGACCCAGGCCTCGAACAGGTCGCCGAGGATGTAGAGCGCGTCGGCGGCGCGGGCTTCGCCGTCGAGGAAATCGCGGAACAGCCGGGTGATCTCCGGGCGCGCCGGGTCGAGGTGCAGGTCGGAAATGAAGAGCGTGGGCATCGGAGGAATTCTAGACCACCGCGCGGGTCCCGGATTGTCATCCCGAACGCAGTGAGGGATCTCGCCTTACCGGGCAAAAAGCGAGATCCCTCACTGCGTTCGGGGTGACAGCTTTGGACGTTCGGGATGACGGGCAGGATCGCCCGGAACGGCCAATCCAGAGAATCGGGACCGAGGGCCGCGGCGCTCGCGGGTCCGGCGGGCCGGATGCCGGTAAAATGATGCGTTTCCCACGCATCCAGCCTCCCATGACCTGCCGCACCCGCTTCGCCCCCAGTCCCACCGGCTACCTGCACATCGGCGGCGCGCGCACGGCGCTGTACTGCTGGCTGGAGGCGCGCCATCGCGGCGGCGAGTTCGTGCTACGGATCGAAGATACCGACCGCGAGCGCAGCACGCAGGCCGCGATCGACGCGATCCTCGATGCGATGGCCTGGCTCGGGCTGGACTACGACGAAGGGCCGATCTACCAGACGCAGCGGCTCGATCGCTACCGCGAGGCGGCCGAGCGGCTCGTCGCCGAGGGCAAGGCCTATTACGCCTACGAGTCGAAGGAGGAGCTCGATGCGATGCGCGAGGCGGCGATGGCGAGGGGCGAAAAGCCGCGCTACAACGGCGCCTACCGCGACCGCAGCGAGCCGAAACGCGACGATCCCAACCGCGTGATCCGCTTCCGCAATCCCGTCGGCGGCGTGGTGGCGTGGGACGACAAGGTCAAGGGCCGCATCGAGATCGCCAACGGCGAACTCGACGACCTGGTGATTTTCCGCCCGGACGGCTACGCCACCTACAACTTCGCGGTGGTGGTGGACGACATCGACATGCGCATCACCGACGTGGTGCGCGGCGACGACCACGTCAACAACACGCCGCGCCAGATCAACCTCTACGAAGCGCTCGGCGCGCCGGTGCCCGCGTTCGCGCACCTGCCGATGATCCTCGACGAGCAGGGCGCCAAGCTGAGCAAGCGCACCGGCGCCGCCGACGTGATGCAGTACCGCGACGCCGGCTACCTGCCGCATGCGCTGCTGAACTACCTGGTGCGCCTGGGCTGGTCGCACGGCGACCAGGAGGTGTTCAGCATCGACGAGATGCAGCGGCCGTTCGAGCTGAAGGACGTCAACGCAAAGGCGTCGCGGCTCGATTCGGCCAAACTCGGCTGGCTCAACCAGCAGTACCTGAAGAACGACGATCCGGCGGACGTGGCGAAGCACCTCGAGTGGCACCTGCGGCAATGCGGCTACGACCTGTCGCAGGGTCCGGCGCCGGCCGACCTCGTCGTCGCGCTGCGCGATCGCGTGCAGACGCTCAGGGACATGGCCGAGCGCGCCGCGGTCTGGTTCGGTCCGCTGCTGAGCTACGACGACGCGGCCGTGGCCAAGCACCTCAAGGCCGGGGCCGGCGCGCCGTTGCGCGACGCGCGCGCGAGGCTGGCCGCATTGCCGGAGTGGAGCGTCGAGACGATCAACGACGCGCTGCACGAGACGGCCGAGGCGCTGGCGCTGGGCATGGGCAAGGTGGCGCAGCCGATGCGGGTGGCGATCACCGGCACCCAGGTCAGCCCGGACATCTCGCATACGGTGTACCTGGCCGGCCGCGACGAGGCACTGCGGCGCATCGACGCGGCGATCGCGAAGGTGCCGGCCGAGGCTTGAGCCGGGCCGCCTCCGCCTCCATCATCTCGACATGGGCACGCACGGGCACGACTGCATCGATCCTCGCCACCACGTCCACGACGCCGAAGCGTTCGTGCGCGCGGTCGAGCGCGCCTGCCAGGAGCGCGGGCTGCGGCTGACGCCGATCCGCGCGCGCGTGCTGCGCCTGGTGGCCGAAGCCGGCCGGCCGGTCAAGGCCTACGACCTGCTCGACATGGTGCGCTCGGGCGAGGGCGCCGGCGCCGACGCGCCGCCGACGATCTACCGCGCGCTGGATTTCCTGCTCGCCAACGGCTTCATCCACAAGCTGCAGTCGGTGAACGCCTTCGTCGCCTGCCACCATCCCAACAGCGTGCAGCACTCGGTGCCGTTCCTGATCTGCGACCGCTGCCACGGCGCGGTCGAACTGGAGGACGAGCAGGTCGTCGCCTCGCTCGACGAACGCGCGCGTGCGCTCGGCTTCGTGCCGCAGGCGCAGACGCTGGAAGTGCATGGGCTGTGCGCGGAGTGCGCCGGCA
>JAFAEU010000170.1 GCA_023423855.1 Pseudomonadota bacterium
CTAGTATACTGCGCGGTACAGAAATTAAATCCACGCCCGAGACCCCTCCGCGCCACCGCGCGGCAACAGACAGGGATTGCCCGAATGCGCCGCTTGCTCGCCCCCACGCCCCTCCTCGTCCTCCTGCTGGCCGCCTGCGGCGGCGAACAGGCCCAGCAACAGCCGCCGCCGCCGGAAGTCGGCGTGATCGAGGCGAAGGCGGCCAACCTGCCGCTGACCCGCGAACTGGGCGGTCGCCTGACCGGCTTCCGCAGCTCCGACGTGCGTGCGCGCGTGCCCGGCGTGCTGCAGAAGCGCGTCTACACCGAGGGCAGCGACGTCAGGGAAGGCGACGTGCTGTTCCTGATCGATCCGGCGCCGCTGCAGGCCGCGCTCGGCACCGCGCAGGCCTCGCAGGCGCAGGCGCAGGCGAACTATGCCAACGCCAAGGCCAACGCCGATCGCGCGCGCCAGCTGGCGCCGCAGAACTACGTGTCCAAGTCCGACCTCGACAACGCGCTCGCCGCCGAGCGCAGCGCCGCGGCGGCGGTGCAGGCCGGCAAGGCCGCGGTCGACGCCGCGCGCATCAACCTCGGCTACGCCACCGTGCGCGCGCCGATCAGCGGCCGCGCCGGCAAGCAGCGGGTCACCGAGGGCGCGCTGGTCGGGCAGGGCGACGCGACCCTGCTGACCACGGTCGACCAGATCGATCCGCTGTACGCCAACTTCTCGGTCGGCGTCGGTGAGCTGGAGCAGATCCGCCAGGCACAGTCCGCGCCGGGCGCCGAATCGAGCGTCGAGGTGGTGCTGGCCGACGGCAGCGTCTACGGCCATGCCGGCACCCTGGACTTCTCCGGCGACGTCGTCGATCCGGCGACCGGCGCGATCTCGATGCGCGCGCTGATCCCCAATCCCGACGCCCGCCTGCTGCCCGGCACCTACGTCACCCTGCGCGCGAAGCTGGGCCAGCTGCAGGGCGTGTACGCGATCCCGCAGGCCGCGGTGCAGCGCGACGCGAAGAGCGCCTACGTCATGGTCGTGGGCGGCGACGGCAAGGTCGCGCGCAAGGACGTCACGCTCGAACGCGCCGAAGGCGGCCACTGGATCGTCGGCGCCGGCCTGCAGGGCGGCGAGCAGGTGATCGTCTCGGGCCTGCAGAAGGTGCAGGACGGCGCGCCCGCCAATGCCGTGCCCTGGACGCCCGCCGGCGCGCAGCCGCAGTCGCCGGCCGGCGGCGAAACGCCCGCGACGGAAGCGACGCCCGCCGCCGAATCCGCGGAAGGCTGAGCCGCCATGTCCCGGTTCTTCATCCACCACCCGGTCTTCGCCTGGGTCATCGCGATCCTGATCTCGCTCAGCGGCGTGATCGCGCTGCTCAACATGGGCGTGGAGTCGTATCCCAACGTCGCCCCGCCGCAGGTGACCGTCAACGCCACCTATCCCGGCGCCGACGCGCGCACCGCCGAACAGGCGGTCACGCAGGTCATCGAGCAGCAGCTCACCGGCATCGACAACCTGCTGTACTTCAATTCGACCTCGAGCTCGTCCGGCCGCGTCTCGATCACGCTGACCTTCGAGACCGGCACCGATCCCGACATCGCCCAGGTGCAGGTGCAGAACAAGGTCTCGCTGGCGACGCCGCGGCTGCCGACCGAAGTGACCCAGCAGGGCGTGGTCGTGGCCAAGGCCAACAGCGGCTTCCTGATGGTGATCGGCCTGCGCTCGAGCGAACCGGCGATGGACCGCAACGCGCTCAACGACCTGATCGCCTCGCGCATCCTCGAACCGCTGGCGCGCGTGCCGGGCGTGGGCAACACCCAGCACTTCGGCTCCGAGTATGCGATGAACGTCTGGCTCGACCCGGACAAGCTGCAGGGCTTCGGGCTGTCGGCGACGCAGGTGCTGGCGGCGGTGCGGGGGCAGAATGCGCAGTTCGCCGCCGGCTCGATCGGCGCCGACCCCGCGCCGGAAGGACAGGGCTTCACCGCCACGGTCGCGGCCGAGGGCCGTTTCAGCTCGCCCGAACAGTTCCGCGACATCATCCTGCGCGCCGACGGCGATGGCGCGATCGTGCGCCTGGGCGACGTCGCGCGCGTGGAAGTCGGCGCGCAGGGCTACGGCTTCGACGCCAGGTTCAACGGCCAGCCGACCGGCGCGGTGGCGATCATGCTGCAGCCGGGCGCGAACGCGCTGGCGGTGGCCGAAGCCATCACCACGCGCATGGACGAGCTGCAGACCTCGTTCCCCGCGGGCGTGGAGTGGTACACGCCCTTCGACAGCACGACCTTCGTGCGCATCTCGATCGAGGAAGTGGTCAAGACGCTGATCGAGGCGGTGATCCTGGTGTTCCTGGTGATGCTGCTGTTCCTGCAGAACATCCGCGCCACGATCATCCCGACCCTGGTGATCCCGGTCGCGCTGCTCGGCACCTTCCTCGGCCTGAGCCTGATCGGCTTCACCATCAACCAGCTGACGATGTTCGCGATGGTGCTGGCGATCGGCATCGTGGTCGACGACGCGATCGTGGTGATCGAGAACGTCGAGCGGATCATGGCCGAGGAGAAGCTGCCGCCGGTCGAGGCGACCGAGAAGGCGATGGGCCAGATCACCGGCGCGGTGGTCGCGATCACCGTGGTGCTGGCGGCGGTGTTCATCCCCAGCGCGCTGCAGGGCGGCGCCTCGGGCGAGATCTACAAGCAGTTCGCGATCACCATCGCGATGGCGATGGGTTTCTCCGCGTTCCTCGCGCTCGGCTTCACCCCGGCGCTGTGCGCGACCTTCCTCAAGCAGCACGCCGCGCACGGCGAGAAGAAGGAAAACTGGATCGTCCGCAACTTCAACAAGGCCTACGACCGCGTCAGCCACACCTACGTCGGCCACATCGGCAGCGCGGTGCGGCATGCGCCGCGCTGGATGGTCGTGTTCGCGGCGCTGACCGTCGCCTGCGGCGTGCTGTTCACGCGGCTGCCCGGGAGCTTCGTGCCGGAAGAGGACCAGGGCTACGCGATGGTCATCGTGCAGCTGCCGCCCGGCGCGACGCTGCAGCGCACGCAGGCGGTGTTCGAGCAGGTGCGCGGTACGCTCGAGAACATCGACGGCTACGAGGGCATGATGCAGATCGCCGGCTTCAGCTTCGTCGGCCAGGGCGAGAACGTGGGCATGGCCTTCGTCCGGCTCAAGCACTGGGACGAGCGCGACGTGACCGTGCCCGAGTTCATCCAGCAGGCCAACGGCGCGCTGTACGGCATCCGCGACGCCTCGATCTTCGTGGTCAACCTGCCCACGATCCAGGGCCTGGGCCAGTTCGGCGGCTTCGACATGTACCTGCAGGATCGCGCCGGGCTTGGCCGCGAGGCGCTGGGGCAGGCGCGCGACACCCTGCTCGGCGCCGCGGCGCAGCAGACCGACGTGCTCACCGGCGTGCGCCCGAACACGCTCGCCGACTCGCCGCAGCTGCAGCTCGACGTCGACCGTGCGCAGGCCGAGGCGATGGGGCTGTCGGTCGGCGACGTGTACAACGCGATCCAGCTGATGCTGGCGCCGGTCTACGTCAACGACTACTTCTCCGAGGGCCGCATCAAGCGCGTGATCATGCGCGCCGACGCGCCCTTCCGCATGGGGCCGGAGGCGTTCTCGCGCTTCTACTCGCCCTCGACGCAGGAATCGCTGGACGGCAACGCGGCGATGATTCCGCTGAGCAACGTGGTGAAGTCGGAGTGGGCGATGAACACGCCGTCGCTGACCCGCTACAACGGCTATTCGGCGGTGAACATCAACGGCTCGCCGGCGCCGGGCCGCAGTTCGGGCGAGGCGATGGGGGCGATGGAGGACATCGTCGCCGAACAGCTGCCGCAGGGCATCGGCTACGACTGGACCGGCCTGTCGTATCAGGAAATCATCGCCGGCAACACCGCGACATTGCTGCTGGTGCTGTCGGTGCTGGTGGTGTTCCTGTGCCTGGCGGCGCTGTACGAGAGCTGGTCGATCCCGGTCTCGGTGCTGCTGGTGGTGCCCCTGGGCATCCTCGGCGCGGTGGTGTTCTCGATGATGCGCGGGCTGTCGAACGACATCTTCTTCAAGATCGGCCTGGTCACCGTGATCGGCCTGGCGGCGAAGAACGCGATCCTGATCGTCGAATTCGCGGTGCTCGAGCGCGCCGCCGGCAAGACCCTGCGCGAGGCGGTGGTCGAGGCCGCGCGGCAGGGCGACGAAGCGGCGGCCGACATCTTCCATCGCGCCGGTGCGGAGCTCGCGCGGATCGCCGATGCACTGCGCGGCGCGCTCGCGTTCGCCGACGGCGAGCGCGTTCCCGTC
>JAFAEU010000272.1 GCA_023423855.1 Pseudomonadota bacterium
GTGTTGGTCTGGCGGCGCATGTAGGCGCGCCACGCGTCCGAACCCGACTCGCGGCCGCCGCCGGTCTCCTTCTCGCCGCCGAAGGCGCCGCCGATCTCCGCGCCGGAGGTGCCGATGTTGACGTTGGCGATGCCGCAGTCGGAGCCGGACGCGGCCAGGAACGCCTCGGCGCGCTTGAGGTTGGTGGTGAAGATCGACGAGGACAGCCCCTGCGGCACCGCGTTCTGCATCTCGATCGCTTCGTCGAGCTCGCGGTACTTCATCACGTACAGGATCGGCGCGAAGGTCTCGGTCTGCACCACCTCGGCGTCGTTGGACAGGCCGGTGACGATGGTCGGCAGCACGAAGTTGCCCTTGCGGTCGTCGAGCGCGGCGCCGCCGGTCTCGACGGTGCCGCCGGCCGCCTTCGCCTTCGCGACCGCGTCGAGGTAGGCGTCGACCGCGTCGCGGCTGTTGAGCGGGCCCATCAGGTTGGCCGGGTCGGTGGGATCGCCGATCTTCTTCTCCACCTGCCTGTAGGCGGTGACCAGCTTGCCGAGCACGTCGTCATGGATCGACTCGTGCACGAACAGGCGGCGCGTGGTGGTGCAGCGCTGGCCGGCGGTGCCGACCGCGCCGAACACGATCGCCGGGATCGCGAGCTTCAGGTCCGCGCTCGGATCGACGATGATCGCGTTGTTGCCGCCGAGCTCCAGCAGGCTGCGGCCCATGCGGCGCGCGACGCGTTCGCCGACCGTGCGGCCCACCCTGGTCGAACCGGTGAAGCTGACCAGGGCGATGCGCCGGTCGTCGACGAATTCCTGCGCCAGCTCGGTGCCGGCGTCGTTGAACAGGAAGAAGATGTCGGGAAAGCCGGCCTTGCGCAGGGCTTCGTTGCAGATCTTCATTGACGCGATCGCCGACAGCGGGGTCTTGGGCGAGGGCTTCCAGATCGAGATGTCGCCGCAGACCGCGGCGATGAAGCTGTTCCAGGCCCAGACCGCGACCGGGAAGTTGAACGCGCTGATGATGCCGACCAGGCCCAGTGGGTGCCACTGCTCGTACATGCGGTGGCCGGGGCGTTCGGAATGCATGGTCAGGCCGTAGAGCTGGCGCGAGAGGCCGACGGCGAACTCGCCGATGTCGATCATCTCCTGTACTTCGCCGTCGCCCTCCGGCTTGGACTTGCCCATTTCCAGCGCCACCAGCGAGCCCAGCGCGTCCTTGTGCGTGCGCAGCGCGTCGGCGCACAGGCGGATCGCCTCGCCGCGGCGCGGCGCGGGCGTGCTGCGCCAGACCTTGAACGCGGCCTGCGCGCGCTCGACGATCAGGTCGTAGTCGGCCCTGCTCGATGCATGGACGCGGCCCAGCACCTCGCCGGTGGTGGGATTGACCGGCTCGATCACGCCGGCGTCGGCGGTCTTCGACCATTCGCCGCTGCCGAGGTAGGTGCCGGATTCGTTCGCGCCGAGGCCGAGGGCGGTGAGGACGGGGTGGGTCATAGCGGTGCGTACTCCTGTACGCCGCGGCGGCCGCGGGGGCGGTCAGGCGCGGCGGCTCTGCATGGGTGGCGCCCCCGGCGCGATTCGAACGCACGACCTTCCCCTTAGGAGGGGGACGCTCTATCCAGCTGAGCTACGGGGGCGGAAACCCCGATTTTCGCATGACCGCCCGGACATGCCAAAGCACCTGTCCGCGAGAAGACTCCCGGCGTCGGGAATCCCCGGAGCGCCTTCAGGCGCGGCCCGCCGTCCGACGAAGTTTCCGTCGTCTCGCGGGGGCGCGACTGAAGCCGCTCCGGATCCGTGCCGGGCGTCCGCTCAGGGCGCCACCACCACCTTGCCGCGCATCAGCGCCGAGTGGCCGGGGAAGGAGCAGAAGAAACTGTACTCGCCGCCGGCCTTGAGCGCGCCACCGGGGATGGAGGCCGTCGCGCTCTCGCCGCCGCCGATCATCTTCGTCGCGCCCAGGACGCGCTTGTCGCCTGCCGGCAGATAACCGCTGGCGGCGCCGGCCTTGATTCCGTCCTTGGCGACGGCATCGGCATCGGCGGAGGCGGTGACGACGATGTTGTGCCCCATGGCGGCGACCGGCAGCTTGCCGGTGTGCTGCAGTTCGAGGCTGATGCTCTTGCAGGCGGCCGAGACCGTGACCGTCTTCTGGTCGAACTGCATGTTGTCGCCGCCCTGGAGCTTGATCGTGCAGTTGGGCGCGGCCTGGACCAGGCCGGCGCAGCCGAGCAGGGCGAGGGCGAGCAGGGATTTTCGGATGTTCATGATGCTTTGCTCCGTGGGGGTTTCAGGTGTTTCAGGTCTGGCGCCATGATCGGACATCGCGTCGCAGGATGCCTTGATCTGGATCACCCGGCGGCCATGCGCGCCGTGGAAAACGGCCTCCTGCAGGAATCCGGATGGTTTTGGCATCATCGACATCCATCGTATCGGAGTCGACATGCCCCCATCCCCGCAACAGGGCCCCGCGCCCGGCCCGGGCCTGTGCAGCGAGGAGGAAGTGACGCGGCTGGTGCACGCATTCTACGCGCGCGTGCGCGCCGATCCGCGGCTGGGGCCGGTGTTCGAGGCGCACGTGGACGACTGGCCGGCGCATCTGGCGACCCTGGTCGACTTCTGGTCGGCGATGCTGCGCGGCACGCGCCGGTTCAGCGGTGCGCCGGTGCAGCGGCACAACGCGCTGCCGGGGCTGGACGCGGCGATGTTTGAACGCTGGCTGACGCTGTTCGCCGCCACCACCGCGGAGCTGGGGAATCCGCCGATGCAGCAACTGGCCGACGAGATGGCGACGCGCGTGGCCGGAACCCTCCTGGCCCGCTACCGCGCTGCCGAGTAGGGCGGGCCTGGGCCCGCCGCGCGGAGCGCGTCGTCCCACCCCTACACAGGCAGCGGCCGGCAGCCCAGGGCAGCAAGGAAGTCATGCAGCGCAGGCACCCGCATCAGCCACGGCGCCGCAATCGTCAGCAGCCCCATGGTCAGCACGATGCCGGCGGCCAGCGCCTTCAGCCGCGGGCGCTGCAGCCAGCGCCCCATCCGCTGCCCCGACCAGGTCAGCGGCAGCATCACCGGCAACGTGCCGAGGCCGAAGGCGAGCATGGTCAGCGCGCCGTTGCGCGGGCTGGCCTGCAGCCAGGCCACGGTCAGCAGGCTGAAGCTCAGGCCGCAGGGCAGCCAGCCCCAGAGCGCGCCGATGCCCAGCCGCCGCAGCGGCGTGTCCGCCGGCAGCAGGCGCCGCTGCAGCGGCTGCAGCCAGGCCCAGGCG
>JAFAEU010000277.1 GCA_023423855.1 Pseudomonadota bacterium
CATCGCCGGTTTTCAGCTTCTCCGCCTCGATGAACGGCAGCAGGTGCGCCACTGCCTTCTTCATTACCCGTGCGGACTTCACCACCTGCGGCAGGAACATCTTGCCGGCGCCGAACAGGTCGCCGACGATGTTCATGCCGTCCATCAGCGGACCCTCGATCACGTCCAGCGGGCGCGAGGCCTGCAGGCGGGCTTCCTCGGCGTCCTGCTCGGCCCAGGCGTCGATGCCGTGCACCAGCGCGTGCGCCAGCCGTTCGCGCACCGGCTTCTCGCGCCACGACAGGTCCTCGCCCTTGGTTTCGCCTTTCTTGCCCTTGTACTTCTCGGCGATCTCCAGCAGCCGCTCGGTGCCGTCGGGGCGGCGGTTGAGGATCACGTCCTCGACGCGCTCGCGCAGCTCCGGGTCGAGGTCGTCGTAGATCGGCATCGCGCCGGCGTTGACGATGCCCATGTCCATGCCGGCGCGGATGGCGTGGTACAGGAACACGCTGTGGATCGCCGCGCGCACAGGCTCGTTGCCGCGGAACGAGAACGAGACGTTCGACACGCCGCCGGAGACATGGCAGTGCGGCAGGGTCCGCTTGATGATCCGCGTCGCCTCGATGAAGTCGACCGCGTAGTTGTCGTGCTCCTCGATGCCGGTGGCGACGGCGAAGATGTTGGGATCGAAGATGATGTCCTCGGGTGGGAATCCGACCTCGTCCACCAGGATGCGGTAGGCCCGCGTGCAGATCTCGACCTTGCGCGCGCAGGTGTCGGCCTGGCCGTCCTCGTCGAAGGCCATCACCACCGCCGCCGCGCCGTAGCGCAGTACCTTGCGCGCGTGCTCGACGAACGCCTCTTCGCCTTCCTTGAGCGAGATCGAGTTGACCACGCTCTTGCCCTGCAGGCACTTCAGGCCGGCCTCGATCACGCTCCATTTCGAGGAGTCGACCATCACCGGGATGCGGGCGATGTCGGGCTCGGACATGATCAGGTTGAGGAAGCGCGCCATCGCCTTCTCGGAGTCGATCAGGCCCTCGTCCATGTTGACGTCGAGGATCTGCGCGCCGTTGGCGACCTGCTGGCGCGCGACGTCCACCGCTTCCTCGTAGCGCTCCTCCTTGATGAGCTTGCGGAACTGCGCGCTGCCGGTGACGTTGGTGCGCTCGCCGACGTTGACGAACAGCAGGTCCGGGGTGATGACCAGCGGCTCGAGGCCGGAGAGGCGGGTGTGGCGGGATGGAGTGGCCATGGAACTCAGGTGATGGCGGTCAAGCGCACCGTCGTCCCCGCGAAGGCGGGGACCCAGTGTCTTGTGGAAAGACGGCGGGAAAGACGTTGGGTCCCCGCCCCCGCCTTCGCTGGGGGCAGGCTCTTCGCGGGGATGACGAATGAAGGATTCACGCTGCCTTCTCCAGCGGAGCCGGCAAGGCGCGCGGCGGCAGACCTTCCACCGCCTCGGCGATCGCACGAATGTGATCGGGCGTGGTGCCGCAGCAGCCGCCGACGAGGTTCAGCAGACCGGCTTCGGCGAACTCCTTCAGCACCACGGCCATTTCTTCCGGCGTCTCGTCGTAGCCGCCGAACGCGTTGGGCAGGCCGGCGTTGGGATGCGCGCTGACGTAGCCGTCGGCGACCGTCGCCAGCGTCTCCACGTGCGGGCGCAGGTCCTTCGCGCCGAGAGCGCAGTTCAGGCCGACCGACAGTGGCCGGCCGTGCGCGACCGAGGCGTAGAAGGCTTCGGCGGTCTGGCCGGAGAGGGTGCGGCCGGAGGCGTCGGTGATGGTGCCGGAGATCATTACCGGCAGGCGCCCGCCGCGGTCCTCGAAGGCTTCCTCGATCGCATACAGCGCGGCCTTCGCGTTGAGGGTGTCGAAGATGGTTTCCACCATCAGCGTGTCCGCGCCGCCGTCGACCAGGCCTTCGATCGCCTCGCGATAGGTCGCGCGCAGTTCGTCGAAGCTGGTGTTGCGGAAACCGGGATCGTTGACGTCCGGGCTGATCGAGGCGGTGCGGCTGGTCGGGCCGAGCACGCCGATGACGAAGCGCGGCTTGTCCGGCGTCGTCGCCTCGATCGCGTCGCAGCACTCGCGCGCGACGCGCGCGCCGGCCTTGTTGAGTTCGTAGACCAGGTGCTCGAGGTGGTAGTCGGCCTGGCTGACCGAGGTCGCATTGAAGGTGTTGGTCTCGACCAGGTCGGCGCCGGCCTCGAGGTAGGCGGTGTGGATGCCGGCGATGATGTCGGGCCTGGTCAGCAGCAGCAGGTCGTTGTTGCCCTTGAGGTCGTGGCCGCAGTGCGGCCCGTGGCCGTCGTGCGCCGGATGGTGGGCGTGGTCGTAGCCGTCGGCGAAGCGTTCGCCACGGTAGTCGGCTTCCTGCAGTTCGTGGCGCTGGATCATCGTGCCCATCGCGCCGTCGATGACCAGGATGCGCTCGGCCAGGGCGGCTTCGAGCAGGGCGACGCGGTCGGGATGGAGCCAGGGCAGGGTCTGCATGGGGGGCTCTTGGGGCGGGGTTTGGCTTGGGTTTGGTTGCTGGGCGGCCATAAGGCGGGGCTAGTCCCGCCCTATGGTTTTCTTGCGATCATCGAGATCACTTCGAAATGGGGGGGGCGCTTCTCGCGGGTGACGGTTTCGGCGTTCACCAGCTCCAGGCCGGCGCGCGAGACGAAGCGGCGCAGATCCTTGTCGGCGAAGCCGAGGTTGGCGTGGCCGTAGGCCTGCACCGCGCTCTGGTGCTCGTGCCTGGCCAGGCTCGACAGCAGCAGGCGACCGCCGGGGCGCAGCACGCGCGCGGCTTCGGCCACCGCCTGCGCGGGCTTGTCGGCATAGGTCAGCGCGTGCATCAGTACCACCAGGTCGAACTCGCCGGCGGCGAAGGGCAGGGCGTGCATGTCGCCCTCGCGCACCTCGACGTTGCGGAACTTGCGCAGGCGTTCGGCGGCGGCGGCCACCACGCGCTTGCTGCTGTCGACGCAGACGTAGCGGTGCGCGTGCGGCGCCAGCAGTTCGGCCAGCACGCCGTCGCCCGAGGCGATGTCGAGCACGTCGCCGGTCTCCAGCAGTGGCAGCGCGCTGCGCGCCAGCGCTTCCCAGGTGCGGCCGGGGGAGTAGTGGCGTTC
>JAFAEU010000287.1 GCA_023423855.1 Pseudomonadota bacterium
ACGCCCAGCCGCGCTTCCAGCTTGCGCACGTGGTGGCTGACCGCGCTCGCGGTCAGGTGCAGTTCCTCCGCGGCATGCGCGAAGTTCTGGTGGCGGGCGGCGGATTCGAACGCGGCCAGGGCCGGCAGGAGGTCGGAACGCAGGGTCATGTGAGCCACAAATCTGGTTCATGCCTGGATCGAATACTACGCGTTTGCAGCTGGACATGGCGACGGCAAGAATGGCGTCCGACCGCAACCGGATTCATGTCATGAGCGCGACGCCCTCGATCACTTGCCCGGCGCCGGCGCGCGCGGAAGCCGGCTGGCTGACGCCGCTGGAACTGTGCGTGCTCGGCGCGATCTGGGGCGCCTCGTTCCTGTTCATGCGGGTCGCGGCCAACGATTTCGGCCCGGTGCTGCTGGTGGAGGTGCGACTCGCGCTGGGCTCGCTGGTGCTGCTGCCGTTCCTGTGGCGCGCGCGGGCGCAGTTCCCGGCGCGGCTTTGGCCGAAGCTGGCGGCGATCGGCCTGATCAACTCGGCGCTGCCGTTCATCCTGTTCGCCTGGGCGGCGCAGCGTGCGCCGGCGGGCATCGGCGCGATCGCCAATGCGATGACCGTGCTGTTCACCGCGCTGGTCGGCGTGCTGTTCTTCGGCGAACGGATCGGCGGGCGCCGCGCGACCGCGCTGCTGGTGGGTTTCGCCGGCGTGGTGGTGCTGGCCAGCGGCAAGGTCGCCGGCATGAGCGTGGGCTGGGCGGCGGCGGCGGGCGCGACGGCGTCGCTGCTGTACGGATTCGGCATCAACCTGGTGCGCCGGCACCTGACCGGGCTGCCGCCCGCGGCGGTCGCTTCGGCCACGCTGGGCGCTGCCGCGCTGCTGACCCTGCCGTTTGCGGCGTGGACCTGGCCCGCGCAGGCGATCCCGGCGGTGTCGTGGCTGTCGGCGGCAATGCTCGGCGTGCTGTGCACGGGCATCGCCTTCGTCATGTACTACCGGCTGATCGCGCGCGTCGGCGCCAGCCGCGCCTCGACGGTGACCTACCTCGTGCCGCTGTTCGGCGTCGCCTGGGCCTGGTGGCTGCTGGGCGAACCGCTGACCTGGCCGATGGCCGTCGCCGGCGCGCTCATCCTGGGCAGCGTGGCCTTCAGCCAGCGCGCGCCGAAATGAGCGGTGCGCGATCGGCGGCGGTGCAGAAGCGCGCGCTGTTCGACTTCGAGATCGCGTTCCGCAATGGCGGCGGCCTGCGCGGCTGGGACTTCCGGCTCGACATTGACGGCGACGACATCGGCGACGACGCGCTCGCGGCGCTGATCGTGGCCGACCTGCGCCTGCTGATGGTCGAGCGGGTGGAAATCGAGCGCAAGCGCATCGTCGACGAACCGCACAAGCGGATCGATTGATCCGCCCCGGATCGTGCAGGAGCGCCTTCGGGCGCGACCGCCGCCCGGCGCCGGTGGACTGCCGGTCCTGCGTGAGAACTCCCTCAGTGATTTCAGGCCGGTGACAGCCGCCGCCGGACGGTCCAGCATCCGGGCTTTCATCGGGAGTGACCGGCATGTGGACGATTCGAGCGCTGTTGTTGTGTACGGGGTTCGCGCTGGTCCCGGCACACGCGCATTCGGCGCATGCGCGGCCCCTGGCGGTGGTGAACGCGCGCATCGTGGCGGCGCCGGATGCAGAGCCTCTCGCCCGCGGCACGGTGCTGGTGCGCGACGGCAGGATCGCAGCGGTCGGCGAGGCCGACGCCGTGGCCGTGCCGGAAGGCGCGGAGGTACTGGATGCCGCCGGCGGCACCGTGCTGGCGGGCTTCTGGAACAGTCACGTGCGCCTGATCGCACCGCCGCTGGACCGGGCCGCGGCACATGCCGACGCGGTGCTGTCGGAGGCGCTGTCCGCCGCGTACCTGCGCTGGGGATTCACCACGGTGTTCGACATCGCGTCGCCGCCGGGGAACGCATTCGCGCTGCGCAAGCGGATCGACGCGGGCGAAGTGCGCGGGCCGGCGATACTGACCGTCGACGAACCATTCTTCCCGAAAGACGGTGTGCCGGGCTACGTGCCGGATGAACTCGGTGGATGGTCGCTCAAACTCGCCGAGGTGGCGACGCCGGCCGAGGCGCGTGAACGTGCGGAAAGGCAACTGCGGCAGGGCGCGGACGGGCTGAAGATCTTCGCCGGTTCCATCGTCGGCGGCGATGTCGGCGTGCTGCCGATGGAGCTCGATATCGCCCGCGCCGTGGTCGATGCCGCCCGCGCCGCGGGCAAGCCGGTGTTCTCGCATCCCGGCAATCTCGAAGGCATCGAGGTCTCGATTGCCAGCGGCGTCAACGTGTTCGCGCACAATGCGCCGATGGATGGCCCCTGGTCCGATGCACTGGCGCGCAGGATCGTCGAAGCCGGCATCGCGCTGGTCCCGACGCTGAAGCTGATCGAGATCGAGATGCTGAAGGAGGGGGCGCCGGCCGCGGCCATCGCGGAAGGGCTGGCGATTTCCGGGCAACAGCTGCGGGTGTTTTCGGAAGCCGGGGGCACGGTGCTGTTCGGCACCGACTCGGGATACGTCGACTGGTACGACACCCGCGACGAATTCCGCCTGATGCGCGAGGCGGGACTCGACTGGCGGAAGGTGCTGGCCAGCCTGACCACGGCGCCAGCGGCGTTCTTCGGTCACGACGGCCGCAAGGGCCGCATCGTCGAAGGCATGGATGCGGACCTGGTGGTGCTGGCGGGCGATCCGGAAGACGACATCCGGGCCTTCGCGGACGTGCGCTACACGCTGCGCGGTGGCGAGCTGGTCTACGCCGCCGACGCGGACCGGTGAGCGCGGATCAGGCCGGTCGCGGGTGATCCGGCGCGGTCGCGCGCCGCTGCTGCGCGCGACCGAGCCAGATGCCGAGCATCGCCCAGAACAGCGCCAGCGGCACGACGACGGTGACCAGCCCGCCCAGCGCCAGCCCGATGCGGCCCAGCAATCCCTCGGTCTGTGCGCCGCCCACGTCGCCGGCGCGATAGACGAAGGTGTCGATGAAGGCCTTGGCCTTGTACTTGTCCTCGCGGCTGATGACCGTGAACAGCGTCTCGCGCGCGGGCCGGGTCAGGCCACGCTGCACGGCGCGGTTCATCGCCTCGAGCAGGATCAGCACCGCGAACGAGCCGTAGATCGCCAGCCCGATGAAACCGAGCGCGGTGGCGACCGGCAACGCGGCCAGCGCGAAGGCCAGCCCGAAGCGGCGGATGATGTGCCCGGTCAGCGTGAGTTGCAGCAGCAGCACCGCGCCCTGGGTCCACATGTCGATGTTGCCGAGCAGGCCGGTGCGCGCGTCGAGGTCGCTTTCAGCGGTCGCCACCATCTGCAGGCGGGTGAAGTAGATGAAGGTCGCGACGATGGTCATGGTCAGCACGTAGCCGGCGATGCCCATCAGGTAGGGCGAGGAGAACACCGCGCGCAAGCCGGCCCAGGCGCTGCCGCCGATGCGGCGCTCCTCGTCGGTGACGGGGGCCGCGGCGGTCGCGTCCGCGACTGCGCCGGGACGGTCCGGACGCATCCGCACCAGCGCCCACGCCAGCGTGATCGCCAGCGCGAGGAAGCCGGCGGCCACCAGCAGCAGGCTTGGCGTGCCCAGCGGTTGGGCCAGGCGCGAGG
The DNA here is from genome assembly GCA_023423855.1 of Pseudomonadota bacterium. Taxonomy (GTDB): domain Bacteria; phylum Pseudomonadota; class Gammaproteobacteria; order Xanthomonadales; family Xanthomonadaceae; genus Luteimonas. Next base: position 3,627 of record JAFAEU010000287.1, read on the forward strand.
CCAGCCACGGCCCGAAGATCGCGCCCAGCGTGCCGCCGACCGCGATCAGCGCGAACAGCCGCTTGCCCTGTTCGCTGGAGAAGCGGTCGGCGAGCAGCGCCCAGAACACCATGGTCACGAACAGGTTGAATACGCTGAACCAGACGTAGAACACCTGCCCGCTGCGCGCGCCCACCGCGCCCGGCGCGAACACCAGCAGCGCCCAGAAGCCGACCAGGCTCAGCGCGAAGAACGCATAGGTCGCGGAAATGAAGTGCAGCCGGCGGAAGCGGCTGACCAGCCAACCGAACACCGGGTTGACCAGCAGCGTGACCACCGCGGTACCGATGAACAGCCAGCGCACGCTGTCGATGCCGCGCTCCATGCCGAGCGCGTCGCGCGCCGGCCGCAGCATCATCAGTGCGGTGAGGATGCAGAAGAAGAACAGGCCCGCGACCAGAACCGGCGCGAGTTCCCCGCGCCGGAGGTTGAACAGGTTGGAGATTCCCTCGCGCATTTCCGCGTCAGCTCCTCTCGGCCCCGATCCCGTCATCCCGGTGCAAGCCGGGCTTCATTTTCGCTGTCGTGCAGTCCACTTTCCGGAAGATCATCCAGCAATGATGATGCTTGTCATTCCGAGCGTAGCGAGGAATCTGCTTCTGATCAGGCAGAGCAACCGCAAAGCAGATTGACCTGACTCAGGCGAACATCGCTACCAGTTCGGCCTGCTGCTCCTCGTCCAGCAGCGGGCCGATGCCGCCCTTGAGGTTGTCGGCCTGGCGCTCGGGCTTGCCGGTGGCGGGGATCACCACGGTCACCGCCGGATGGCTGACGACGAACTTCAGGAACATCTGCGCCCACGAGCCCACGCCGACGTCCCCGGCCCAGGCC
>JAFAEU010000307.1 GCA_023423855.1 Pseudomonadota bacterium
GATCCGCGGCGCGCGCGTGTTCGACAGCGAGCACGCCAGGCTCGGGCCCGCCTCGGACGTGCTGCTGCGCGACGGGCGCATCGTCTCGGTCTCGGCCGCCGGCGGGGAAACCGCCGGCGCCGACCACGTCATCGACGCCGACGGCAGGGTCCTGCTGCCGGGCCTGTTCGACATGCATGCGCACATGGACCGCTGGAGCGGCGGGCTCGACATCGCCACCGGCGTCACGTCGGTGCGCGACATGGGCAACGACAACGCGACCCTGCAGCAGGTGATGGCCGAGGAGCGCGCGGGCACGCTGCTGATGCCGCGCATCGTGGCGACCGGGTTCCTCGAGGGCGAGAGCCAGCAGTCCGCGCGCAACGGCTTCGTTGTCGGCGACCTCGACGGCGCGAAGGAGGCGATCGACTGGTACGCCGGGCACGGCTATCCCCAGATCAAGGTCTACAACTCGTTCCCGAAGGAGATCCTCGCCGAGACCGTCGCCTATGCGCACGCGCAGGGCCTGCTTGTCAGCGGCCACGTGCCGGTGTTCCTGCGCGCGCAGGACGCGATCGACGCCGGCTATGACGAGATCCAGCACATCAACCAGCTGATGCTGAACTTCCTGGTCAAGCCGGAGACCGACACGCGCACGCTGGAGCGCTTCTACCTGCCGGCGCGCGAGGTGGCCGGCCTCGACCTCGACTCGAAGCCGGTGCAGGATTTCATCGCCACGCTGGCGCGCAAGCAGATCGTGATCGACCCGACGCTGGCGACCTTCGAGTTCCTGCACCAGCGCAACGGCGAGATGTCGCCGATCTTCGCCGGCATCGAGGCGCACGTGCCGCCCGACGTGCAGCGCGGCCGGCGTGTGGCCGAGATGGACATCCCCGACGATGCGACCGGCGATCTCTACCGCAGGTCGTTCGCCAGGATGGTGGAGTTCGTCGGGCGCGCCTGGCGCGCCGGCGTGCCGCTGGTGGCCGGGACCGACGAGGTGCCGGGCTTCACCCTGCAGCACGAGCTGGCGCTGTACGTGCGCGCCGGCCTCACCCCGGCGCAGGCGCTGCAGGTGGCGACCTGGAACGGCGCGAAGTACTCGAAGGTGCTCGACCGGCTCGGCAGCATCACGCCGGGCAAGCAGGCCGACCTGCTGCTGGTCGACGGCGATCCCACGACCGACATCGGGGACATCCGCAAGGTCGCCACCGTGATCAAGGGCGACACCGTGTACTACCCGAGCGAGATCTTCACCGAACTCGGCATCAAGCCCTTCGCCGCGCCGCTGCGCGCGCGCCCGTCCGGACACTGAGCATGACCACCGCCTACGACTTCTCCGCCACCGGCATCGACGGCCGGCCGGCGCCGCTGTCGGACCATGCCGGCAAGGTCCTGCTGATCGTCAACGTCGCCTCGAAATGCGGCTTCACGCCGCAGTACGCCGGGCTGCAGCAGCTGTGGCAGGACTACCGCGACCGCGGCCTGGTGGTGCTCGGTTTCCCCTGCGACCAGTTCGGCCACCAGGAGCCGGGCAACGAGGCCGAGATCCGCGACTTCTGCTCGCTGACCTACGACGTCGACTTCCCGATGTTCGCCAAGGTCGACGTCAACGGCGACGGCGCGCACCCGCTGTGGACGTGGCTGAAGGAGGAGAAGGGCGGCTTCCTCGGCATCGACGCGATCAAGTGGAACTTCAGCAAGTTCCTCGTCGGCCGCGACGGGCGGGTGCTCAAGCGCTACGCGCCGAACGACACGCCCGAATCGCTACGCAAGGACATCGAGGCGGCGCTGGGCTGAGGGTTGCGCCGAACGGCGACTCGCGGTGGCGCCTCCCGCGCCCGGATCAACGGACGATCGTGACCGGTACCTTGCTGTTGGCCAGCACCTTCAGCGACACCGAGCCGAGCAGCGCGCCCTTGATCGAACCGTTGCCGCGCGACCCCATCACGATCAGGTCGCTCTTTTCCTTGCCTGCGGTCTTGAGGATGCCGCTGGCGACGTCGTCGACGATGTCGACGAAGGCCGCTTCGGCCTTGCTGCGCTCGACCGCCTTCTTCGCCGGCGCGAACATGCGCGCGAAGTTGGCGGCGTGGTGCTCGCGCGCCGCCTTGGTGCCGATCTTGCGCTCCACGCCCGGGAACAGCGCGTCGTCCACCGCCACGACCACGATCCGGCAGGGCTTGGCGAAGGCCTTGGACAGGGCCAGTGCATGCTTCAGGGCGCGGGTGCTGATGTCGCTGCCGTCGACCGGGACCAGGATCTTCATCGTCGCCTTCCTCGTGGGGATGCTCCGATTCTACGACGTGCGCCGCTACTTCTCGACGAAGGCGCGTTCAAACACATAGTCGCCCGGCGTGCCGATGCGCGGCGCGGCGGTGAAGCCGCGACCGTCGAGCAGGGCGCGGAAGTCGGCCAGCATCTGCGGGCTGCCGCAGATCATCGCGCGGTCCTTCGCCGGGTCGAGCGGGTCGAGGCCGAGGTGCGCCATCATCCGGCCGTCGGCCATCAGCTCGGTCAGGCGGCCCTGGTGGTCGTGGCCGCGGAACACGAAGGGCTCGCGGCTCACGGTGGGGTAGTACAGCAGCCTGGCCGCGATCTGCTCGCCCAGGTATTCGTGGTTCGGCAGTTCGTTGACGAAGTAGTCGCGATAGGCGAGGTCCTGCACCTGGCGCACGCCGTGGCACAGCACCACCTTGTCGAAGCGCTCGTAGGTCTCCGGGTCCTTGACGATCGACAGCCAGGGCGCGAGCCCGGTGCCGGTGCCGAGCAGGTACAGGTTGCGGCCCGGATGCAGGTCGCTGATCAGCAGGGTGCCGGTGGGCTTGCGGCCGATCAGCACCTCGTCGCCCGGCCGGACGTGCTGCAGGCGCGAGGTCAGCGGGCCGTCGGGCACCTTGATGCTGAAGAACTCGAGCTGCTCTTCCCAGTTGGCGCTGGCGATCGAGTAGGCGCGCAGCAGCGGCTTGCCCTCGGTCTGCAGCCCGATCATCACGAACTGGCCGTTCTCGAAGCGGAAACCGTCGTCGCGGGTGGTGGTGAAGCTGAAGTAGCTGTCCGTCCAGTGGCGGACGTCGAGCACCGTCTCGGTGCCGAAGGCGGAGGACATGCGGGGCGGGAACCTTGGAAGCGCAGCCCGGCATTATAGCGGACGGATGAGATCGGTTCTCATCTTTGGGGTGGGGCGGAGCGGGGCATTTTGTCCGGGCCGATGGTTTGCGGGGCGCAAGGCGGCAGCGCGGACCATGGTCCGCCATCCCGGCGAAAGCCGGGATCCATTTTTGCCGTCGTCGATGTCGCTGGACGAAAAGGTCAAAGGCCAAAATCAACATGGATCCCGGCTTTCGCCGGGATGACGGCGGAAAAGCAATGCGGCGCGGAACGACGGCAAGCACGACGGGCATGCGCCCCGCCTACCGGTACCCGGCCGCCTGCAGCTCGAACAGTTCCGCATAGCGCCCGCCCTGCGCCATCAACTGCTCGTGCGTGCCGCTGGCCTCGACCTTGCCCTCGGCCAGCACCAGGATGCGGTCGGCCATGCGTACGCTGGAGAATCGGTGCGAGATCAGCACCGCGGTGCGATCGTCGGACAGCTCCTTGAAGCGCTGGAACACCTCGAACTCGCTGCGCGCGTCGAGCGCGGCGGTGGGTTCGTCGAGGATCATCACCTGCGCGTCGCGCATGTAGGCGCGCGCGATCGCGATTTTCTGCCACTGGCCGCCGGACAGATCGACGCCGGTCTTGAAGCGGCGGCCGATCAGCTGGTCGTAGCCATTGGGCAGCGTGTCGATCACCTCGTCGGCCATCGCGCGGCGCGCGGCGTCCTCGATCCGGGCGCCGTCGTCCATGCGTTCAATCTGGCCGACGCCGATGTTCTCGCCGGCGGTCAGGTGGTAGCGCACGAAGTCCTGGAAGATCACGCCGATGTTCGCGCGCAGTGCGTCGATGTCGTAGTCGCGCAGGTCGCGGCCGTCGAGCAGGATGCGGCCCTCGTCCGGGTCGTACAGCCGCGCCAGCAGCTTGACCAGGGTGGTCTTGCCGGCGCCGTTCTCGCCGACCAGCGCCAGCACCTCGCCCGCGCGCAGCTCGAAGTCCATGTGCCGCACCGCCCAGCGCTCGGCTCCCGGGTAGCGGAAGCCCACGTCCTCGAACACGAAGCCCTGCGCGATCGGCTTCGGGAACGGCACCGGGTTCTCCGGCGACTTGATCTCCGGCTCGATCTCGAAGAACGAGAACAGGTCGTCGAGGTACAGCGCCTGCCCGGCGACCTGGGAGAAACCGATCAGCAGGCTTTCGAGCAACTGCCGCAGGCGGCGGAAGCTGCCGGCGAGGAAGGTCAGGTCGCCGATGGTGAAATCGCCCTTGACCGTGCGCCAGGCGATGTAGCCGTAGGCAACGTAGTAGCCCAGCGTCCCGAGCGCGGCGAGCAGCGTGCCCCAGAACGCGCGCTTGCGCGCCAGCGCGCGGTTGGCCACGAAGAACTTCTGCGCCAGCGTGCGGTAGCGCTCGATCAGGAACCGGTGCAGGTTGAAGATCTTCACTTCCTTCGCCGTCTCGACGCTGGCGCCGGTCTGGCGCACGTATTCGAGCTGGCGGCGCTCGGGCGTCCACTGGAAGTTCAGCGAGTAGCCGAGCGCGTTGAAGTGCGATTCGCCGACGAAGGCGGGGATCAGCGCGATCGCGAGCAGCAGGATCAGCCATGGCGCGTAGACCAGCAGGCCGATCGCGAAGCTGACCACGGTGATCATGTCCTGCGCCTGCCCGAACAGCTGGCCCATCAGGTTCATGCGGCCCATCGTCTGCCTGCGCGCGCGGTCGAGCTTGTCCTGCAGGTCCGGGTCCTCGAAGTCCTCCAGGTCGAGCGTCGCCGCGTGCTCCATCAGGCGCACGCTGGTGGCGTTGGTGAACAGCTCCGACAGCAGGCCGTCGGCGTAGCTGACGATCCGCCCGAGCAGGTCCGACAGGATCGCGAGCCCGAACTCCAGCGCCAGCAGCCACAGCAGGTGGTTCAGCAGACCGCTGCGCCATGCCTCGCCCAGCGAATCGAAGTCGAGGCCGAGCCCGACCAGCCGGATCGCCTCGTCGATGATCAGCTTGCCGACGTACAGCGTCAGGATCGGCAGGAAGGCGCGCACCAGGCGCAGGCCGATGCTGGTGATCGACAGCGCCGGGCTCGTGGCCCAGATCTGCTTCAGGAACGGCGGCAGGTTGCGCATCGCGTCGAAGCGCTCGCGCAGGCTCGGCCGGGTGTCGGCGCGGCTGGGCTTGGGGGCGGCGTCGGACGGGCGTGCGTTCATGCGGGTAGCGTGCGTCCGTTCATCGGGCTGTCGCCCAATCCGTCATTTCGACCGGAGGGAGAAATCCTTCTGTCATTTCGACCGGAGGGAGAAATCTTGTCGCAGATCGCCTGATGGCCATGTGACCGCCTGCGCGTCGGCGGGCAGATTTCTCCCTTCTGTCGAAATGACAGGTGATGTTGATGACGGAGCCTAGAGCACTTCCGACGCGTAGTCCGCCAGCCGCGAACGCTCGCCGCGGCGCAGCGTCACGTGCGCGCTGTGCGCCCAGTTCTTGAAGCGGTCGACGGCGTAGGTCAGGCCCGAGGTGGTCTCGGTGAGGTAGGGCGTGTCGATCTGCTCGACGTTGCCCAGGCACACGATCTTGGTGCCCGGGCCGGCGCGCGTGACCAGGGTCTTCATCTGCTTGGGCGTGAGGTTCTGCGCCTCGTCGAGGATCAGGTAGCGGCTCAGGAACGTGCGCCCGCGCATGAAGTTGAGCGAGCGGATCTTGATGCGCGAGGCGAGCAGGTCGTTGGTCGCGGCGCGGCCCCAGCTGCCGCCTTCCTGGTTGTGGGTGAGCACTTCGAGGTTGTCGGTCAGCGCGCCCATCCAAGGCGTCATCTTTTCCTCTTCCGTGCCGGGCAGGAAGCCGATGTCCTCGCCGACGCTGACCGTGGCGCGGGTCATGATGATCTCGCGGTAGCGCTGCTGGTCCATGGTCTGCGCCAGGCCCGCGGCCAGCGCAAGAAGCGTCTTGCCGGTGCCGGCGGTGCCGAGCAGGGTGACGAAGTCGACCTCCGGGTCCATCAGCGCGTTGAGCGCGAAGTTCTGCTCGCGGTTGCGCGCGGTGATGCCCCAGACCGCGTGCTGGCTGCCGCGGTAGTCGTCGACGATCTGCAACACCGCCTTGCCGCCCTCGACCCGGGTCACGCGGAATTCGGCTTCGTCGTCGCCGGGCAGGTAGAGGTACTGGTTGGGATACCAGTCGTTGTCGGCATCGACCGCGACTTCGTAGAACGTGCGGCCCTTGTCGGTCCAGGACTTGAGGTCCTTGCCGTGGCGCTGCCAGAAGTCCTCCGGCAGCGCGTTGGCGCCGGTGTAGAGCAGGCTGAAGTCGTCGAGCGCGCGGTCGTTCTCGTAGTCCTCGCTGACGATGCCGGCGATCGCGGCCTTGATCCGCAGGTTGATGTCCTTGGAGACGAACACCACCGGGAAGTCGGGTTCGTCGCGGCGCAGCTGCAGGATCGCGCCGAGGATGCGGTTGTCGGGCGCGACCGCGCCGAACGAGGTCTTGTCCTCCTTGGGCACCGTGGTCTGGAAGCGCAGCTTGCCGATGCTGGCCGCGCCGCGCAGCTGCAGCGCGTTCGGGCGGTTGAGCACCAGCCCGGTGGCGATCTTGTCGGTGCCCTGCGCCTCGATCAGCTCGTTGATGAAGCGGCTGACCTGGCGTGCGTTGCGGCTGGCTTCCGACGTGCCCTTCTTGCCGTTGTCGAGCTCCTCGATGACCTGCATCGGCAGGAACACGTCGTGTTCCTCGAACTTGAACAGCGCGGTCGGATCGTGCATCAGGACGTTGGTGTCGAGCACGTACAGGCGCTTGCCTTGGGTCATCATCGGTCGCTTGGCTTCCGTGGTTGGTGGGTCGGGGCTACGCCCCCGACGGCCGGGGTTCGTTTGCGTCGGGGATGGGGGCTGGTTTCATTTTGCGTCGGTGTCGGGGCTGGCCCCGAGCTATGCCTGCGCAGCCTTCAGGGCGTCGAGCACGGCCTGGGCGTGCCCGGGCACCTTCACGCCGCGCCATTCCGCGGCCAGGCGCTGGTCGGGCGAGAGCAGGAAGGTGCTGCGGACCACGCCCAGCACCTTGCGGCCGTACATGTTCTTCTCGTGGATCACGTCGAAGGCCTTGCACAGCTTCTCGTCGGCGTCGCTGACCAGCGGGAACCTGAAACCCTGCTTCGCGCAGAAGTTGTCGTGCGATTTCACCGAGTCGCGCGAGACGCCGAGCACGGTCGCGCCCAGGCGCTTGAACTTCGGCAGCAGGGCGTTGAAGTCGAGCCCCTCGGTGGTGCAGCCGGGTGTCGAATCCTTCGGGTAGAAGTACAGCACCAGCCATTGGCCGGTGTAGTCGGCGAGGGTGGCGGTGTCGCCGCCGGACAGGGCCAGCGGCAGCTTGAGGATGGATTTCGGGAGAGCCTTGCCGGTCGCGATCATTCGTGGACTCGTCATCCCTTGAAGCTTGTCATTCCGCCCTTGCGGGTGTCATTCCGAACGCAGTGAGGAATCTGCTTCAGCGCGGAGCTGGTCGAAGAGCAGATTTCTCACTGCGTTCGAAATGACATCCGAAGGGTGTGCGGGAACCATCAGAACTTCATCGGATCCATGATCGCATCGAGGTTCAAGTGGTCGCAGAACTCGAGGAAGTCGTCGCGCAGTGCGGCGATGTGCATGTTCGCCGGCACGCCGATGGTGACCTGCGCGGAGAACATGTCGGCGCCGGTCTGCATCGCGCGGTAGCGCGAGCAATGCAGGCTCTCGATGGTGATGCCCTGGCGGTCGAAGAAGTCGGCCAGCTGGAACAGGATGCCCGGCTTGTCGGCCGCCACCACCTCGACGATGTACGGCAGCAGGTTCGACTGCACCGGCTTCGGGCCAGTGCGGTACCAGACCAGCTTCAGCTCCTCCTCGCGCTCGAGCCGGGTCAGCATCGCCTCGAGCTTGGCCACCGAGTCCCAGGAACCGGTGGCGAGCGCGGTCACCGAGACGTCGCGGCCGACCGTGGACAGGCGGGTGTCGACGAGGTTGCAGCCGCTGTCGGCGATCCGCCGCGACACGGCGAGCAGCGGCGATGCCGGATGCGTCGTGTAGGCGTTGATCAGCAGGTAGTTCTCGTTCGGCGAGGGCCGGGAAGCGGTATCTGGATCGGTCAAGGCGGCGTCCGCGGCAGGGTGATTCTGTGAAGCCTTCGGTTCTGAACGGCAGCCCGAACGGGGTCGGGCACTGCGGCCAGCATACTTGCCCGTGCTTCCGGGCCGCAAGTAACATGCCGGCATCGAAGACCATCCGTCCGTGCGCCCGCGCGGGCCTTCGCACGAGAGCCTTCACTTGCGACTTTCCGGCAGCATCACCGCGCTGGCGACGCCGTTCACGGCGGCGGGAGAGGTCGATCTCGACGCCTGGCGCCGCCTGCTGCAGGCACAGCTCGACGGCGGCACGCAGGCCGTGGTCGTTGCCGGCTCCACGGGCGAGGCTTCGTCGCTCTACGAGGCGGAGTACGACGCGCTGCTGCGCACCGCGGTCGAATGCGTGGCCGGCCGCGTTCCGGTACTGGCCGGGACCGGGCAGTCGAGCACGGCGAAGACCATCGAGCAGACCCGCCGCGCGGCGGGACTCGGCGCCGACGCCGCGCTGGTGGTCACGCCGCCCTACGTGCGCCCGACCCAGGCCGGCCTGCTGGCGCACTACCGGGCGCTGGCCGACGACGACAGTCTGCCGCTGGTGATCTACAACGTGCCCGCGCGCACCGGCTGCGACCTGCTGCCGGAGAGCGTGGCCGCGCTGGTCGGACATCCGCGCATCGTCGGCGTCAAGGAAGCCTGCAGCGAGCCGGCGCGCCTGCAGGCCTGGCTGTCGCTGCGCCGGGACGGTTTCGCGGTGCTCGGCGGCGACGATGCGAGCGCGGCCGAGGCGATGCTCGCGGGTGCGGACGGCGTGGTCTCGGTGGTGTCGAACCTGGTTCCGGCCGCCGTGCGCAGGCTGTGCGACCTGGCCCTCGGCGGCCGGCGCGCAGAGGCCGAGGCGTGGAATGCCGAGCTGACGGCGTTCCACGAGTTCGCCGGCCTCGAACCCAACCCGATCCCGGTCAAGGCCGTGCTCGAACGGCTCGGCTTCGGTCGCGGCCTGCGCCTGCCGCTGACCCCGCTGTCGGACATCCACCAGGCCACGGCCGCGCGCATCGCCGCGCAGGCCGAGGCGCTCGAACGCAGCCTCCGCGAACCGATCGCGGCCTGACCCCCTTTTCCTGCAGGAGAACCGAACGATGCGTCATTCCCGCCCCCTGATCCGCATGCTCGCGGTGGCCCTGGTCGCCGTCGCCGTGCTCGGCGCCAGCGGCTGCAAGTGGTTCCGCAAGGGCAGCGACCTCTACGCCCAGAGCCCCGAGAGCCGTCCGCTGGAAGTGCCGCCGGACCTGGACCGCCCCGACACCTCCGCCGCGATGCAGTTGCCGGAAACCGGCTCGGTCACGCGTTCGGCCACGGCCGCCGCGGGCAGCGCGCAGCCCAACGGCTTCGCCGTCGCCGGCGACCGCGACCAGGTCTTCAACCGCGTCGGCGAGGTGCTGGCCGCGACGCAAGGCCTGACCGTGGTCAACCGTGCGCAGCTGCTCGGCACCTACGACGTCGACTACGGCGACGCCAAGTTCCTCGTGCGCGTGACCAAGACCGATACCGGCGCCTACGTTTCGGCGGTCGATCCGCGCGGCCTGCCGGCCGCGGGCGAGCCGCCGGCGCGGCTGATCGCGGCGCTGAGGGCGGCGCTCGCGGGCGGCTGAGGCTTCTCGAACGCAACGAAGAAAGGCGCCGCAAGGCGCCTTTCTTCGTTTCATGGCGCCGGATTTCCGTCGCTTTCCGCGCGGCGGCGCCTCAGCGCTCGAGCAGCGGCAGTTTGTCCGGCTTGCCTTCCCAGTCCTTGGCGTCGGGCAGGGGATCCTTGCGCGTGGTGATCACCGGCCACTCCTTCGAGAGCTCGGCGTTCAGCGCCACGTACGGCTCCTGCCCGGCGGGCACGTCGTCCTCGGGGTAGATCGCGTTGATCGGGCACTCCGGCTCGCACAGGGTGCAGTCGATGCATTCGTCCGGATCGATCACCAGGAAGTTCGGGCCCTCGTGGAAACAGTCGACCGGGCACACCTCGACGCAGTCGGTGTACTTGCACTTGATGCAGTTCTCGGTGACGACGAAGGGCATGGAGGGGTCCTGGTGCGGAAACGAAATTTTAGAACAGGCGTCGACGGGATGCTGCGAAGGGTTCGCATTCGCGCGCCTGCCGCCGCCCCCCGCAAGCGGGGGAGGACCGGGGCGGGGGCGGGCGACCCGCCCGCACACAATGAAAAAGGCCCGCTTGCGCGGGCCTTTCGGAAATGGCGCTCCCTACGGGATTCGAACCCGTGTTTTAGCCTTGAGAGGGCCACGTCCTAGGCCTCTAGACGAAGGGAGCAGGGGTGCTGCAGGTGCAGCGCCGGCTGGACGACCGGCTGCCCGGGCCTGCCCGATTGGGCAAGGGGCCGATGCAGCTTGCTAGTATAGCAACGATCAGGGCGTCGAACATCGGCCCCGCACCCAGACCGCCAGGCCGCATGCCGACCCACGACCCATCCGTTTCAATTTCGCTGCGGATCATCCCGCGCGACCAGCACCCCATCTCGCGCCGGGGCATCAGCCCCAACGCGCTGCGCGTGCTGTACCGCCTGCACGAAGCCGGGCACCGCGCCTGCCTGGTGGGCGGCGCCGTGCGCGACCTGCTGGCCGGTCAGGCGCCCAAGGACTTCGACGTCGCCACCGACGCCACGCCCGAGGAGGTCCGCCACCTGTTCCGCAACTGCCGCCTGATCGGCCGGCGGTTCCGGCTGGCGCACGTGGTGTTCGGCCGCGAGATCATCGAGGTCGCCACCTTCCGCGCCAACGTCGACGACGGCAGCGGCGACCGCCAGGTGCACGACGACGGCCGCCTGCTGCGCGACAACGTCTACGGCACGATCGAGGACGACGCGGTCCGCCGCGACTTCACCGCCAACGCGCTGTACTACGACATCGCCGACTTCTCGGTGCGCGATTACGTCGGCGGCTTCGAGGACGTCAGCCACCGGCTGATGCGCCTGATCGGCGACCCGGAGACGCGCTACCGCGAGGATCCGGTGCGCATGCTGCGCGCGATCCGGCTGTCGGCCAAGCTCGGCTTCGACATCGCGCCCGGCACCGCCGAGCCGCTGCCGCGACTGGCGCCGCTGCTGTCCGAGGCCGCGCCGGCGCGATTGTTCGAGGAGTGCCTGAAGCTGTTCCTGTCCGGGCACGCGGTGGCGAGCTTCGAGGGGCTGGAGCGGCATGGCCTGCTGGCCGCGCTGTTCCCCGAGAGCGCCGCGGCGCTGGCCGCCAACCGCAGCGGCGCGCTGCGGCGGATGCTGGTCGAGGGGCTGCGCGGCACCGACCGGCGCGTGGCCGCCGACGAGCCGGTCTCGCCCGCCTTCCTGTTCGCGGTGCTGCTGTGGCCGGCCTACTGCCGCGCGCTGATGGCGCTGCAGGCGCAGGGGCTGCACACGGTGGAAGCCGAGCGCCGCGCCGCCGACCGGGTCACGCTGCACCAGCTCAACACGATCGCGCTGCCGCGCCGCTTCTCGCTGCCGATGCAGGAGATCTGGCTGATGCAGTCGCGCTTCTCGCAGCGCC
>JAFAEU010000443.1 GCA_023423855.1 Pseudomonadota bacterium
GCGAGGGATCTGCTTTTGAAGTCAACCGGACGGAGATCCCTCGCTGCGCTCGGGATGACAGTGAGGATCGAACGCAGCAGGGGGTTCGAACGTCGCGCCATCGTCGGGCGTCGGTGCAGGCGTGCGGCAATGCAAGCGGCACTGCGCCGACAAAAGAAACCGGCCGCAGGCAGGATGCCCGCGGCCGGCAGTGCGTTGGCGGTGGACCTACTTCTGCAGGAAGTCCAGCAGGTCCTGGTTGAGCCGGTCCTTGTGGGTGTCGGCCAGTCCATGCGGGGCGCCCGGATAGACGATCAGTTCCACACCCTCGACCAGCGCCGCGGCGGCGCGGGCCGAAGTGTCGACCGGCACGATCTGGTCGTCGCCGCCGTGGACCACCAGCGTCGGCACGTCGAACTTCTTCAGGTCCTCGCGGAAGTCGGTGGCCGAGAACGCGGCGATCGAGTCGTAGGTGTTCTTGTGGCCGGCCTGCATGCCCTGCACCCAGAACGACTGGACCAGCGCCTGGTTGGGCGTCGCGCCGGGACGGTTGAAGCCGAAGAACGGGCCGGACGCGATGTCGAGGTACAGCTGCGAGCGGTTCTCGAGCGAGGCCTTGCGCAGGCCATCGAAGACCTCGATCGGCAGGCCGGCGGGGTTGTCGGCGGTCTGCAGCATCAGCGGCGGCACCGCGGCCACCAGCACCGCCTTCTTCACCCGCGCCGTGCCGTGGCGGCCGATGTAGCGCGCCACCTCGCCGCCGCCGGTGGAGAAGCCGACCACGGTGACGTCGTTGAGGTCCAGCGCATCGATCACGGCGGCGAGGTCGTCGGCGTAGTGGTCCATGTCGTTGCCGTCCCAGGGTTGGCTGGAGCGGCCGTGGCCGCGGCGGTCGTGCGCGACCACGCGATAGCCCCGCGAGGCCAGGAAGAACATCTGCGATTCCCAGCTGTCCGAGTTCAGCGGCCAGCCGTGGCTGAAGGTGACCACCGGGCCGTCCTTCGGGCCCCAGTCCTTGTAGTAGAGGCGCACGCCGTCGGCGGTGACGACGTGGTCGCCGTCGACGGTGGCGGTGCGGGCGGCGGACTGCGCGGTGGCGGCGGGCTGCGCGGCGTGGGCGGCGAAGCCGGCCTGCAGGGCGAGGGCCAGCAGGCTGGCGGAGAAGGTGCGGGTCATGGCGTTCATGGCGTTGCCTCGTTCGATGAAGGAAGGTGGAAGGAAGTAAGGCGCGGGAAGACGTCAGTCGGCGACCACGAGCGTCACGTCGATGTTTCCGCGCGTGGCGTTGGAGTAGGGGCAGACCTGGTGGGCGGCCTCGACCAGCGACTGCAGCGTGTCGCGCGGCACGCCGGGGGCGGCGATGGTCAGTTCGGCCTCGATGCCGAAGCCGGCGGGGATCTGGCCGATGCCGACCTTGCCGGTGACCGTGGTGGTCGCCGGCAGTGCGACCTTCTGCTTGCCGGCCACGAACTTCAGCGCGCCGAGGAAGCAGGCCGAGTAGCCGGCGGCGAACAGTTGCTCGGGGTTGGTGCCGGGACCGCCGGCGCCGCCGAGTTCGCGCGGGGTGGAGAGCTGCACGTCGAGCACGCCGTCGGAGGAGGCGGCCCGGCCTTCGCGGCCGCCCGTGGCGGTGGCGGTGGCGGCGTAGAGGATCTTGTCGATGGACATGAAGGTGGTTCCTGTCTGGGGTGGGTGGCCGGAGCGGTCGTCGTCCGGTGATGCGTACTTTGGGCGCCCGGACGGAATGATTGGTGATATAAAATCCTGAAAACTTGATCAGGAGTACGGGCATGGCCGACCGGCTGGCCGCGCTGATGGCGCATTTCCCGGTGAGCGCCGAGGTGTTCCACGCCGGCGCCCTGTGCGGCGTCAACACCCTGGAGGCCGGCGACGGACCGGGCCAGCTGCACCTCGTGCGCAGCGGCACGGTCGAGGTCTTCCACGGCCGCGAATCGCTGCGCATCGAACGCCCCAGCCTGCTGCTGTATCCGCGTCCGCTGACGCACCGCTTCGTCAGCGACGCCGAACGCGGCGCGGACATGGCTTGCGCCAACCTGCACTTCGAGGGCGGGGCGAACAATCCGATCGCGTCGGCGCTGCCGGACGTGGTTTGCCTGCCGCTGGACGTGATCGCCGGCGCCGAGCCGGTGCTGGCGCTGCTGTTCGAGGAGGCCTTCGAGCAGCGCTGCGGCCGCGCGGCGCTGGTCAGCCGCCTGTTCGAGGTGGTGATGATCCAGATCCTGCGCCAGCTGATGGAAAGCGGCGAGGTGAAGGGCGGCCTGCTCTCCGGGCTGTCGCATCCGCGCCTGCGCAACGCGCTGGTGGCGATGCACGAGGCGCCGGCGAAGGACTGGACGCTGGAGGAACTGGCGCAGGTCGCGGGCATGTCGCGCAGCGTGTTCGCCACCGGTTTCCGCGAAGCGGTCGGGACCACGCCGGGCCAGTACCTGCAGGGCTGGCGCATCCGCCTGGCGCAGCAGGCGCTGCGGCGCGGACGGCCGCTGAAGATCGTGGCCTCGGAGGTCGGCTACGGCAGCGAGGCGGCGCTGTCGCGCGCGTTCAAGGCGCAGACCGGGCGTTCGCCGCGCGAGTGGCGGCGTGACGCCGAGGTTGCCTGAGTCGCGGCGCCGGACTCAGTCGATGAACTGCAGCCGCGCCAGTTCGGCGTAGAGGCCGCCCTGCGCCAGCAGTTCGTCGTGGGTGCCCTGGGCGACGATGCGGCCCTGGTCCATCACCACGATGCGGTCGGCCTTGAGGATGGTGGCCAGGCGATGCGCGATCACCAGGGTGGTGCGGCCTTCCATCAGGTGTTCGAGCGCGGTCTGCACCGCGCGTTCGCTCTGCGCGTCGAGCGCGGAGGTGGCTTCGTCGAGCAGCAGCAGCGGCGCGTCCTTGAGCAGGGCGCGGGCGATGGCGATGCGCTGCTGCTGGCCGCCGGACAGGCGCGCGCCGCGTTCGCCGAGCTGTTCGTCGTAGCCCGCGGGCAGGGCGGCGATGAAGTCGTGCGCCTCGGCCGAGCGTGCGGCGGCCTCGACGTCGTCGTCGCCGGCGTCGAGCCGGCCGTAGCGGATGTTGTCGCGCGCGCTGGCGGCGAAGATCGCCGGCTGCTGCGGCACCAGCGCGATCGCCTCGCGCAGCTCTGCCGGGTCGAGCCGGCGCACGTCGACGCCGTCGACCGACACCTGCCCGGCCTGCGGATCGTGGAAGCGCAGCAGCACCGAGAACACCGTGCTCTTGCCGGCGCCGGAGGGGCCGACCAGGGCCACGGTTTCGCCCGGCGCGACGCGCAGGCTGAAGTCTTGCAGCGCCGGCGCGTCGGGACGCGAGGGGTAGTGGAACGACACCGCGTCGAAGCGCAGTTCGCCGCGCAGCGGCCGCGGCAGCGTCGCCGGATGCTCCGGCGCGGCAATGCCGTTGTGTTCGTCCAGCAGTTCGCCGATGCGGCCCATGCCGCCGGCCGCGCGCTGCAGTTCGTTCCACACTTCCGCCAGCGCGCCCACCGAGCCGGCACCGAGCAGGGCGTAGAGCACGAACTGGCCGAGCGTGCCGGCGGTCATGTCGCCGCGGATCACGTCGTGCGCGCCTGACCACAGCACCAGGATGATGGCGCCGAAGATCAGTGCGATCGCCACCGCGGTGACCAGCGACTGCACGCCGATGCGCCTGCGCGCGGTGGCGACCGACAGCGCGACCGCGTCGGCGAAGCGGCCGCGTTCGTAGCCCTCGCGCGCGTGCGCCTGCACGGTGCGGATCGCGCCGAGCGATTCGGCGGCCAGCGCGTTGGCGTCGGCCACGCGGTCCTGGCTCTGGCGCGAGATCTTCTGCAGCCGGCGCCCGCCCAGCACCAGCGGCAGCACGAACAGCGGGATGCCGACCAGCGCCCACACCGCCAGCTTGGGGCTGGTCACCACCAGCATCACCACGCTGCCGAGCACGGTCACCACGCTGCGCAGCGCGACCGACATGGTCGTGCTGATCACGCTGCGCAGCAGTTCGGTGTCGGCGCTGAGCCGCGAGACCAGTTCGCCGCTGCGGCTGCGCTCGAAGAAGGCCTGGTCGAGGCCGACGAGGTGGCCGTAGAGCCGGTTGCGCAGGTCGGCGACCACGCGCTCGCCCAGCAGCGAGACGAAGAAGAAGCGGGCGGCGGTGGCGAAGGCCAGCGCCAGCGCGACCAGCAGCACCATGGCGAAGGTCGTGTCGATGTTGCTGCCGCTGCTGAAGCCGCGGTCGATGACGTGGCGCACCGCGACCGGCAGCGCCAGGGTGGCGGTCGAGGAGGCCGCCAGCGCCACCAGCCAGGCGGCGAACAGGCCCTTCTGGCGCATGACGAAGGGCCACAGCGTGCGCAGCGAACCGATCGGCGCCCTGGCGTCCGGCGCGGTGTCGCGGGCGCCTGTGCGCCGGTCGTGGGAGAACGCCATCAGCCTTCGTCGTCGAAACGTGCCCGGTCACGGGTGGCGTCGCGCAGCCGGGTTTTCAAGTCGGCGACGGCATCGGCGGGCAGTTCCAGCACGATCCGCGCGCCGTGGGCGTCGAAACTTTCCCCGCGCTTGTCGGCCGCGAACGCGGGCAGCAGGTGGTGCAGGGTGGACAGGTCGGCGAAGGCGACGTGGACGGCGACGGTGGCGGTTTCGACCAGCGGCAGGCGCGGCGCCAGCCGCAGGCACTCGGCCGCGGCGCCGCCGTAGGCGCGCACCAGGCCGCCGGCGCCGAGCTTGATGCCGCCGAACCAGCGCGTGACCACCACCACGATGCGGTCGTAGCCCTGGCCGTCGACTGCGGCGAGGATCGGGCGGCCTGCGGTGCCGGCCGGTTCGCCATCGTCGCTGCTGCGGTAGTCGCCGCCGAACCGCCACGCCCAGCAGTTGTGGGTGGCGTCGGCGACCGCGACCTGTTTTACGAACGCGGCGGCGTCCTCGACCGATGCGATCGGCGCGGCGTTCGCGAGGAAGCGGCTGTGCCTGACGTCGATCTCGTGGCGCGCGGGCGCGGCCAGCGTGTCCAGGCTCATTCGCCGAGCGGCGGGCGCAGGTCGTCGGGCACCGCCGCCTGCGGATGCCGGCGCACGAATTCGCGCAGGCTGGCGCGGGCTTCGTCCGGCGCGCCGGTGTCGCGCAGTTCGCGGATGCGCTGCAGCCAGGCGTCGCGCACCTGCGGCGAGTCCGCCGAAGCCGGGGGGCTGTCGTCGAGCGGCTGATCGGCGAGCATGTCGATCTCCTGCGCCGGTTCGACCCGCGCACCGAGCGCGACCGGCGCCGAGGGCACGGCAACCGACATGGCGGCGTCTCGACGCGCGGACGCGGTCGGAACGGCAGGCTGCATGCGTTCGCGCTGGCCGGCGGCCTCGTCGCTGCGCAGCGCGCGCGCCGCGGCGCCGCCGGAGAGGGCGGTCGGGTCCGGGACGAACGCCGGTTCGGCGCTGGCGGCGGCCGGCGGTGCGGGCGGTGCCGGGGGCGGCGGAGGCACGAAGTCGAGTACGACGTCCGCGGATTCGGCGAGCTTGGCTGCCGCTGTCGGCGGCTCCCGCGGCGGCGGTGCATCCGCGACCTGCGGCGCCATGGGCGGGATCGCAGCGGCGGTGGGCGCTTCCTCCCGGGCGGCATCGCTGCGCCCGGCGTCCACCGCGGCCTTGCGCTGCTCGCGTTCGGCGACGGGCGGTGCCGGCAATGCCCGGGCCGGTAC
>JAFAEU010000468.1 GCA_023423855.1 Pseudomonadota bacterium
CGACGGGCGAGGGGATCTCGACCATCGCCTTGTCGGTCATCACCTCGGCGACGACCTGGTCCTCGGCCACGGGGCCGCCGACCTCGACCTTCCAGGCGATCAGCTCGACTTCGGCGATGCCTTCGCCGATGTCCGGCATCTTGATGACGTGGTGTCCCATCGCTCAGTCCTCCAGCACGCGGCGCATCGCGTCGATGACCCGGGCCGGGCCCGGGAAGTAGTCCCATTCCTGCGCGTGCGGGTAGGGCGTGTCCCAGCCGGTGACGCGTTCGACCGGCGCTTCGAGGTGGTAGAAGCAGTGCTCCTGCACCAGCGCCACCAGCTCCGCGCCGAAGCCGCAGGTACGGGTGGCTTCGTGCAGCACGATGCAGCGCCGCGTCTTCTTCACCGAGTCCATGATGGTGTCGTAGTCCAGCGGCCACAGGCTGCGCAGGTCGATCACTTCGGCATCGATGCCGGCGTCCTCGGCCGCGGCCAGCGCCACCCACACCGTGGTGCCGTAGGTCAGGATGGTCACGGCCTTGCCTTCGCGCACGATGGCGGCCTTGTCCAGCGGCACCGAGTAGTAGCCTTCCGGCACCACGTTGTCGGTGTGCTTGGACCACGCGGTGACGGGGCGGTCGTGGTGACCGTCGAACGGGCCGTTGTAGCGGCGCTTGGGCTCCAGGAAGATCACCGGGTCGTCGCACTCGATCGCCGAGATCAGCAGGCCCTTGGCGTCGTAGGGGTTGCTGGGCATCACCGTGCGCACGCCGCACACGTGGGTGAAGAGCGCCTCCGGGCTCTGGCTGTGGGTCTGGCCGCCGTAGATGCCGCCGCCGCAGGGCGTGCGGAACACCAGCGGCGCGGTGAACATGCCGCGGGAGCGGTAGCGCAGGCGCGCGGCCTCGGAGGCGATCTGGTCGTAGGCCGGGTAGATGTAGTCGGCGAACTGGATCTCCGCCACCGGACGCAGGCCGTAGGCGGCCATGCCGATGGCGGCGCCGGCGATGCCGGTCTCGGAAATCGGCGCGTCGAACACGCGATGCTTGCCGTACTTGGCCTGCAGGCCGTCGGTGCAGCGGAACACGCCGCCGAAGTAGCCCACGTCCTGGCCGAAGACCACGACGTCGTCGCTGCGCGCGAGCATCACGTCCATCGCCGAGCGCAGCGACTGGATCATCGTCATCGGCGCGGTGCCGGTCGGAAGGTCGGTCTGGCTCATGGTCAGGCTCCCAGCTGCTGGCGCTGGCGGCGCAGGTGTTCGGGCATGTCCTTGTAGACGTCGTTGAACATCTCGGCGGGGCCGGGCCGCAGCTCGCTGCCGAGCGCGCCGTGGGTCTCGGCCTCCTTGAGCGCGCGCGAGATCTCGGCGTCGAAGTCGGCGCGGGTCTGCTCGTGCTGTTCCTCGCTCCACAGGCCGCGCTTGACCAGGTGCTGCTTGAGCCGTTCGATCGGATCGCCCAGCGGGAAGCGCTGCGCGTCGTCGGCGGGGCGGTACTTGGAGGGATCGTCGGACGTGGAGTGCGGGCCGGCGCGGTAGGTGACCCATTCGACCAGGGTCGGGCCGAGGTTGCCGCGGGCGCGCTCGGCGGCCCAGCGCGAGACCGCGTACACCGCCAGCAGGTCGTTGCCGTCCACGCGCAGCGAGGGGATGCCGTAGCCGACGCCGCGCGCGGCGAAGGTGGTGTTCTCGCCGCCGGCGATGGCCTGGAAGGTCGAGATCGCCCACTGGTTGTTGACCACGTTGAGGATCACCGGCGCGCGGTAGACGTGGGCGAAGGTCAGCGCGGCGTGGAAGTCGCCCTCGGCGGTGGCGCCGTCGCCGACCCAGGCCGCGGCGATCCTGGTGTCGCCCTTGATCGCCGAGGCCATCGCCCAGCCGACCGCCTGGATGTACTGGGTGGTCAGGTTGCCGGAGATGGTGAAGAAGCCGTGCTCCTTGTAGGAATACATGATCGGCAGCTGGCGGCCCTTGAGCGGATCGGCCGCGTTCGACAGCACCTGGCACATCATCTCCACCAGCGGCGCGCCCTTGGCGATCAGGATCCCCTGCTGGCGATAGGTCGGGAAATGCATGTCGCCGTCGCGCAGCGCCAGGGTCTGGCCGATGGCGATGGCTTCCTCGCCCAGGCACTGGATGTAGAACGAGGTCTTCTTCTGGCGCTGCGCGATCAGCAGGCGCGCGTCGTAGGCGCGGGTCTTGAGCATCGCGCGCATGGCGTCGAGCAGCACCCGGTCGTCGATGCCTTCGGCCCAGGGACCGACGGCGTTGCCGTCGTCGTCCAGCACCCGGACCAGCTGGTCGGCCAGGGCCGCGGTCTGCGCCACGGTCACGTCCAGCGGCGGCTTGCCGACCGCGCCGGCCGGGCTGAGCTTGAGGTAGGAAAAGTCGGTGGTCTGGCCGGGCCGCGCGCTGGGCTCGGGGACGTGCAGGTGCAAGCTGGAAGAGGCACTCATCTGGCTGGACCTCGGAAAGGATCTGGTGGGCCGACCCGCGGGGGGCGGCCGGGTTGTGTCGATCCGGCCTGCAGATTGTAGGAGCGCCCCCGGATGAAGTCCGGGGCAGGCTTCAGGCGCGGGCGCTTTCCCGGTGTCGCGGAGCGTCCGGTCGCGGCTGAAGCCGCGCCTGCAACAGAAGTGCGGGGCGGATCGGTGGTCCGCGAATGCTATCAGGTATCGTATATTTCTTATTGTTCCTGTCAGGTATCTGTTAAACAGATGGCGCTGCCCGCAAACGCCTCCCTGCGCCAGTTCCGCTACTTCTGCGCGGCGGCGGAGCTCAAGCAGTTCTCGCTCGCCGCGCGGCAGCTGCGCGTGTCGCAGTCGGTCGTGACCACCGCGGTCAGGCAGCTGGAAGCGATGATGGGCGTGCCCCTGTTCGACCGGCTGCCGCACGGGGTGGAGCTGACCGCCGAAGGGCACCGGTTCCACCAGCGCATCCGCCACATCCTCGACTCGCTGGAGGACGCGCTGGACGAACCGCACCATGCCGCGCACGACCTTGTGGGCAGCGTCCGCATCGGCGCGTCCTATGTCGTCCTCGGCTATTTCCTGTGCGGCCTGCTGGCAAGGTTCCGACGCACCTATCCGCACGTCGAAATCGACCTGGTCGACATGGACCGCCAGGGCATCGAGGCCGGCGTCGAAAGCGGCGACCTCGATCTCGGGCTGTGCATCGTGTCCAACTGCGATCCCGGCCTGGCGCTGGCGCGCAAGGTCCTGCTGCGCTCGCGCCGGCAGCTGTGGGTCTGCGACCAGCACGCGCTGATGGGGCAGGACGACGTCCGCCTCGCCGACGTCGCCGGCTATCCCTACATCATGCTGACGGTGGACGAGGGAGAAGCTTCGGCGTCGCGCTACTGGCAAGCAACCGGGCTCGAGCCCAGCGTGGGGTTCCGTACGTCCTCGATGGAGGCGCTGCGGGGGCTGGTGGCCTACGGGTTCGGCGTCACCATCCTGTCGGACATGGTCTATCGCTCCTGGTCGCTGGACGGGCGCAAGATCCAGGCGCGGCCGATCAGCGAGAAGATCCCGCCGATGGAGGTGGGAATGCTCAGCCGCCCCGATGCGGACTGGACGCCGGCCGCGAGGGCCTTTCGCCAGTTCGCGGAACTCGCCTGCGGCGTCTGAGGCCGAGGTTGCCGGTTGGGGCACGTCAGCAACAAGACTAATGGCACATTCGCTATACAGAACTGAGTAATAGTATGCCGCCCATGTCAGGAGAACCCGCATGGGCGACGGCGAAGACCAGGGCGATCCGCAGCTGCGCAAGTTCCAGAAGGAGCTGAGCGCGGGCACGGTCTCGCTGGCGCTGCTGGCGGCCCTGGCGGCGTCGGGCGAACCGATGTACGGCTACCAGATCGCCAAGACCCTGGAGCGCTTCGGCGAGGGCGTGCTCAGCGGCAAGCAGAGCGCGCTGTACCCGGTGCTGCGCAACCTGCAGGCGGCCGGACTGCTCGACAGCTTCGTCGAGCCGTCCGACGCCGGCCCACCCCGGCGCTATTACCGCATCACCGCTGCCGGGCGCGACACCCTGCACGCATGGGCCGCCGCCTGGCGCGCGACCCGCGACTCCGTCGATTCCGTCCTGGAGGGGACACGCGAATGAACACCGGACGACTGCCGACCACGATTCCCGAATACCTGGCGCACCTGCGGCGCTCGCTGGCCGGCGCGGACCCGGCGCTGGTGCAGGACGCGCTGTACGACGCCGAGGAATACCTGCGCTCGGAGCTGGCCGAGAACCCCGGCCGGAGCGAGGCCGAGGTGATCGCCGCGGTCGCGTCGAGCTACGGCGCGCCGGACGAGGTCGCCGACATCTACCGCGACACCGAGGTCAAGGTGCAGACCGCACTGCGGCCGCCGTCGCCGCCGTCGCGCAAGTCGGCGCTGGGGCGCTTCTTCGGCGTGTTCGCCGATCCGCGCGCGTACGCCTCGCTGTTCTACATGCTGCTGTCGCTGGCGACCGGCATCTTCTACTTCACCTGGGTGGTCGCCGGCTTCTCGACGTCGCTGGGCCTGTCGGTCACGATCGTCGGCATCCCGCTGCTGATCCTGTTCTTCGGCTCGGTGCGGGTGCTGTCGCTGGTCGAGGGCCGGATCGTCGAGGTGATGCTCGGCGAGCGCATGCCGCGGCGGCCGCTGTACACCGTGCGCGGCCGTAGCCTCTGGCAGCGCATCGGCGACATGTTCACCGACCCGCGCAGCTGGACCGCGATGCTGTACATGCTGCTGATGCTGCCGCTTGGCGTCTTCTACTTCACCCTGGCGGTGACCCTGCTGGCGACGTCGATCGCCTTCGTCGCGGCGCCGCTCCTGGTGTGGACGGGCATCGCCGACGTCGACGTGCACTACAACGGCTGGCAGCTGCTGAACTTCGACGGCAGCGTCGTCAGCACCTCGCTGCCGGCCTGGGGCCTGCCGTTCGTGCTGGTGTGCGGCATCGTGCTGCTGTTCGCCACGATGCACATCGCGCGCGGGGTCGGCCGCCTGCACGGGCTGTTCGCCAAGCATCTGCTGGTGAAGACGGCGCAGTATTCGTAGGAACCACAACGCCTGTCATTCCGAGCGTAGCGAGGAATCTGCCTTTAAGCCCGGATGGACGGTGACGGCAGATTCCTCGCTACGCTCGGGATGACAACTTTGAAGGCCATGAAGGCCAACAGCCGGATGCGTCCGATCAACGGCGCGCAGGGCGCTTCGCGGCGACTTTCGCCGCCTTGCGTGGCGCGGGCTTCTTGCGGGCTTTCCGTTTGGGCGCCGCCGCCACGTTCGCGGCGATGAAGTCGCGCACCTGCGGATAGACCTGCTCGCGCCAGCGGCGGCCGCTGAAGATGCCGTAGTGGCCGGCGCCCTTGACGGTGAGGTGCTGCTGGCGGTCCGCGGCGATGCCGGTGCACAGCTTGTGCGCGGCGCGTGTCTGGCCGAGGCCGGAAATGTCGTCGAGTTCGCCCTCGATGGTGAACAGCGCGGTGTCGCGGATCGCCGAGGGCTTCACCCGCTCGCCGGCCACGTCCCACAGGCCGCGCGGCAGCAGGTGGTCCTGGAACACCACGCGGATGGTGTCGAGGTAGTACTCGGCCGGCATGTCGAGCACGGCGTTGTACTCGTCGTAGAACCGGCGGTGCGATTCGGCGTCCTCGAGGTCGCCCTTGATCAGGTCCTGGTAGAAATCCCAGTGCGACATGAAGTGCCGCTCGGGGTTCATCGCCATGAAGCCGGTGTGCTGCAGGAAGCCGGGATAGACCCGGCGCCCGGCGCCCGGGTAGTTCTGCGGCACCGGGTGGATGACGTTGTGCTCGAACCACCAGTGCGGCTTCTGGGTGGCGAGGTTGTTGACCGAGGTCGGCGACTCGCGGGTGTCGATCGGGCCGCCCATCATCACCAGCGAACGCGGCACGACCTCGCCGCGCGCGGCCATCAGCGACACCGCGGCCAGCACCGGTACCGTCGGCTGGCACACGCTCATCACGTGCAGGTCCTGCGCGCCGATGTGGCGGATGAACTCCTGGATGTAGCCGACGTAGTCGTCGAGCGTGAACTCGCCGACCTCCTTGGGCACCATGCGCGCGTCGACCCAGTCGGTGATGTAGACCTTGTGGTCGCGCAGCATCGTGCGCACGGTGTCGCGCAGCAGGGTGGCGTGGTGGCCCGACAGCGGCGCGACGATCAGCACCGGCGGCTGCCCGCGCATCTCGCCGATGGTGCCGGCGTCGTCGGTGTAGCGCTTGAAGCGCAGCAGGTTGCAGAACGGCCTGGAGACGACCTTCTTCTCGACGACCGGGTAGACCTCGCCTTCCCACTCGATCGAGTGGATGTCGAACGCGGGCTTCTCGTAGTCCTTGCCGACGCGGTACAGCAGTTCGTTGGCGGCGGCGATGCGCTCGGCGCCGGGCATCGCGGAAAGCCAGCTGCCCGATGCGGAGAAGGCCCTGGCGTTGGCGTCCGCCCAGTAGGTCAGGGGGGCCATCCAGGAGCGGGTGAGTTCGTGGAACTGGTACAGGAGCATCGGCTCTCGCTGTCGGCGACTGCTGCGGCGCAGCATACTCCATCCCGGGGAAACCGGGAGTCAATGGGCGGGCGGAACGGGGCTCCGGCGGCTGCCGGGACCTGATTTCGGGCGCATCCCGAGCGTGATGTCATCCCGAGCGCAGCGAGGGATCTGGTTTCCGACGGCCTGTGGGTAGATCCCTCGCTGCGCTCGGGAT
>JAFAEU010000017.1 GCA_023423855.1 Pseudomonadota bacterium
ACCGGATGCGTGGCCTCACGCCACCGGATCAGTCGCCGGTCGCGCGCGCGATGAGTCCGTCAAAGACAATGTCCATCGGCAAGGTGCCGAACACTGCACCATGGGCACCGCCGAGGCGGCTGCGGCAGAACGCGCCGGCGACGGCGCTGCCGGCGCGCAACAGCACCGAGGCCTGCAGCAGCAGCGCCATGCGCTCGACCAGGTGCCGCGCGCCGGCCTCGGACGGATTTGCGGACAAGGTCCCGCGCAGGACGGCGAGCGCGGCATCGAAATCGCCGTCGCTGCCGGCGGCGGCATCGAGTTCGGCCAGCAGCGCCGCCACGCTGCCGGGTTCGCGCGACAGCGCGCGCAGCACGTCGAGACACTGGATGTTGCCGCTGCCTTCCCAGATCGAGTTCAGCGGCGCCTGCCGGTACAGCCGCGGCAGCAGCGATTCCTCGACGTAGCCGTTGCCGCCCAGGCATTCCTGCGCCTCGTTGACGAAGGCCGGCGCGCGCCTGCAGACCCAGAACTTTCCGATCGCGGTGGCGATGCGCGCCAGCGCCGCCTGCGCCGGATCGCGCGGCGCCGCGTCCACCGCGCGCGCGACGCGCAGGGCCAGTGCGATCGCGGCTTCGGCCTCGATCGCGAGATCGGCCAGCACGTTGCGCATCAGCGGCTGGTCGAGCAGCGCCTTGCCGAACGCCCGCCGGTGCCGGCAATGGTGCAGTGCCTGCGACAGCGCCATGCGCATCAGCCCGGCCGAACCGAGCATGCAGTCGAGCCGGGTCAGCATCACCATTTCGATGATGGTCGCCACGCCGCGTCCCTCGTCGCCGATGCGATGCGCGCGCGCGGCGTCGAATTCGATCTCGGACGAGGCGTTGCTCCAGTCACCGAGCTTGTCCTTGAGCCGCATCAGCCGGAAACCGTTGAGCGCACCGTCGGGCAGGCGTCGCGGCATCAGGAAGCAGGTCAGCCCGCCCGGCGCCTGCGCCAGCACCAGGAAGGCGTCGCTCATCGGCGCGGAGAAGAACCACTTGTGGCCGCGCAGCACGTAGCCGTCGCCGCCCGGCAGCGGCTCGGCCGCGGTGGTGTTCGCGCGCACGTCGCTGCCGCCCTGCTTCTCGGTCATGCCCATGCCGAGGGTGACGCCGGCCTTGTCCGCCATCGGCAGGTCGCGCGGGTCGTAGCGGCAGGCGGCGACCTTCGCCACCCAGTCGTGCAGCGCGGGTTCGCGTGCCAGCACCGGGACCGCGGAGTGCGTCATCGTCAGCGGGCAGCTGCTGCCCGGCTCCGCTTGGTAGTGCAGGTAGCTCAGCGCCGCGCGCGCGACGTGCGCGCCGGGTGACGGTTCGGCCCAGGACAGGCCGGCGACGCCGTGTTCGATCGCGGCCTGCATGACCGCGTGATAGTTCGGATGGAATTCGACCGTGTCGATGCGATGGCCGAAGCGGTCGTGCGTGCGCAGCCGTGGGCGGTCGCGGTGCGCGTCGAACGAAGCCGCGAGCAGGTCCCCGCCCGCCAGCGCGCCGTAGGCGGCGATCCGTTCGGCGAAGGTGCCGCCGCCCTCTCTCGCCAGCGCCTCGCGCAGCGCGATGTCGTCGCGCCACAGGTCGCGCGGCGCGAACTCCGGCGGCTGGTTGTCAACCGCGTGGGTTCCGGATCCGGTCATCGCGCCTCCCTCCCGTCGTCGCGGCCGCGCACGCCGTCCGCCAGCGCGCCGACGAAGGCCTCGTCGAGCGCGATCCGGCCGAACAGGCCATGCTGCGTGCCACTCAGCACCTGCAGCATATGCGTTCTGCCGAACGGAAGCCGGCCGGCCGGCCGCAGCGCGATGTCGCGCAGCCTCGCCACGGTGTCGAGGTCGGACTGGAACATCGGCGTGAGCCAGCGGCTCCACAGCTGGTAGATCGCGACATGGCGACGGCGCGCCCGCTGGAACGCTTCCAGCGCATCGGGCAGCGACCGGTGCATGCGCAGTGCATCGGCCAGCGCCTCCGCGTCCATCAGCGCCATGTTCACGCCCTGCCCCAGCTGCGGGCTCATCGCATGCGCGGCGTCGCCGATCAGCACGGCATGGCCGCGGTGCCAGTGCGCGACGACCGCATCGCGATAGCCGGCGCGCGCGAGATGCTCAGGCGCAGCGATCCCGTCCAGCAACGGCGCGATCTCCGGCCACAGCGACAGCACCTCCGCCTTCCAGCCCTCGAGGCCGTCTTTGCGCCAGGCGTCGAACGTGGCGATCGGCAGGCTCCAGAAGAAGCTCAGCCTCGGCGTGTCGTCGCCCGGCCGCGTGCCCACCGGCAGCAGGCCGATCATCTTGCGCGCGGCGACGTAGCGCTGGCGCAGTTCGCGCAGGTGCGGCCAGTCCGCCGCCGGCAGCAGGCACCACAGCGCGCCCCAGGGATACGGTCGGTCGAGCCGGACGCGGCCGACCTTCGCGCGCAGCAGCGAGCCGGCGCCGTCGGCGACCACGACGAGGTCGTAGGGACCGTGCCGTCCGCCGGCCTCGTCGATCAGCATGCGTCCATCGTCGGCCAGTTCGACGATGCGCGTGCCCGCGCGCACGCCACGATGCCCGTCCCACGCATCGGACAGGATCGAGAACAGCGCGCCGCGCTGCAGGCCGATGCCGGCCAGGCGCGGATCGAGCCCGGCATAGCGCATGTCCATCACCGCGCGCCCGCACGGCGTATCGCCGAACAAGCGTTCGACCATCGCGCCATGACGCAGCACCTGCGGCAGCAGGCCCATGCGCCACAGCACCTGCAGGCCGCTGGGCTGCAGCAGGAACCCGGCACCGACCGGGCCGGGCACCGGCACGCGCTCGAACACCTCGACCGCATGCCCGTCGCGCGACAGCAGCACCGCCGCGCACTGGCCCGCGCTGCCGTAGCCAACGATGGCGATGCGCCGGCGGGTCATCGTGCCCGCCACCAGGAAAAAAGGGGAGGCTCCCAAGAGAGGGAGCAATACGGGAAATCTGTCATTTCGACCGCAGGGAGAAATCCCGTCTCCGGCGCAAGGGAAGGAGAGATTTCTCCCTGCGGTCGAAATGACAGTTTTGAGGAGCCAGAAAAAAGCCCCGCCAGGGCGGGGCCGGAATAGATCGTCGCCGACACCATCAGGCGACCGGCTGCACCCCTGCCGCCTGCGCACCCTTCGGACCCTGGGTGACTTCGTACTGGACGCGCTGGCCTTCCTGCAGGCTGCGGAAGCCCTTGGAGTCGATCGCGGAATAGTGCACGAAGACATCGGCGCTGCCGTCTTCCGGTGCAATGAACCCGAACCCCTTGGCGTCGTTGAACCACTTCACTGTGCCGTATTGCATGACTCGTCGAACCTCGTGATGGCTGGTGGCGCCCGGGTGGCCGTGCAAGGCGCCAGGCCGGACAGGCCGAGTATGCAAAGCCGGCCGGACCGTTGCAATCACCCGTCCAGCAGCGCCGACACCAGCGCCGGGATCCCTGCCGACGCCGCGGCGACGTTGGCCAGCACGTCCTCGAGCGTGATCTGCTCGTCCGGATCGGGTCCGGCGCCGGCGGCCCAGTTGGCGACGATCGCCAGGCA
>JAFAEU010000093.1 GCA_023423855.1 Pseudomonadota bacterium
TCTCTCGGTCGTTGTCGACGCAGAGCACGCGCAATCCGGCGAGCGAATCGCTGCCCAAGGCAGCGCGTCGGGTGCTGCGACGTTCGACGACGTGCGCGCCGCGGGGGACGATGATCGAGAACATGCTGCCGCGATCCACGGTGCTGCGCGCGTCCAGTTCGTGCTGCAGCAGGCGTGAGATGCGCTGGCAGATCGACAGGCCCAGGCCCAGGCCACGGCCGTCCCAGTCGAAGGGCTGCTCGTAGCGGTGGAACTCGTCGTAGATCTGCCGCATGTGGTGTTCGGGGATGCCGGGGCCGGTGTCCCAGACCTGCAGCGCGATGCCCTCGCCGCGCGGCCGTGCGGCCAGGACCACGCGGCCGCGCGGGGTGTAGCGCAGCGCGTTGGCGATGAAGTTCTGCAGCACGCGGCGCAGCAGGCGGCGGTCGCTGCGCACGGGCAGCGCGGGCGCGTACACGCGGATGCTGATCGTGCGCGCGGCCGCCATCGGCGCGTACTGCGCGGCCAGCTCGCGCAGCAGCGCGCCGGCGTCGAAGTCGGAGATCTCCGGCTTGAGCTTGCCGGCGTCCAGGCGCGAGACGTCGAGCAGGCCGTCGAGCAGTTCCTCGGCCGCGCGCAGCGCGGTGTCGACGCGCTCGGCCAGGTGCGCCTGCTCCTGCGGCTCGGTGCTCTCGCGCAGGGCCGAGGTGAACAGGCGCGCGGCGTTGAGCGGCTGCAGCACGTCGTGGCTGACCGCGGTGAGGAAGCGCGAGCGCGATTCCTGCGCGAGCTCGGCCTCGCGCGTGCGCTCGGCGACGCGCTGCTCCAGGTTCTCGTTGATCTCGCGCAGCTCGCGCTCGGCGCGCTTGTAGTCGGTGACGTCGCTGTAGCTGGTGGCGTAGCCGCCGCCCGGCAGCGGCTGCCCGCGCAGCTCCAGCACCTGGCCGTTGCCGCGCACGCGCTCGCTCACGTGCGCCGAGCCAGCGCGCATGTAGCCGATGCGCTTCTCGACCTCGGCGTCGATCTCCTCCGGGCCGAGTTCGCCGAGCTCGCCGCGCTCGGCGTTGTGGCGGATCAGGTCCGCGACCGGGCGACCGACGTAGAGCATGCCGTCGGGATAGCCGAACAGCTGCTGGTAGCGCCGGTTCCAGGCGACCAGGCACATGTCGCTGTCGACCACGCTCACGCCCTGGTCGATGTTCTCGAGCGTGTTCGACAGGATTTCGCGGTTGAAGCGCAGCTCCTGGCCGGCCTCGTCGAGCACCGCGACCACCTCGGCCACCTCCATGCCCGAGCCCTTCAGCGCGCTGGTCAGCACCAGCCGCGCCGAGGCGGCGCCGACCGCCGCGGCGAGCAGGCGTTCGGTGAAGTGGATCCAGCTGCGGTCGGCGCGCGCCTGCGGCTGCAGCTCCTGGTCGAGTTCGGTCGCGCGCTGGTCGAAGGCGCGCTGCGCGGTGCGCTCGCCGACGATGCGGCTGGCGAGCGTGAGCAGGTCGCCGATCGCGATGTTGCCCTTCCACTCGCCGGCGGCGAGCGCGCTGCGCTCGGCATAGGGGTCGAGGAAGGGCGCGGCGCGCAGGCGTTCGTCGAGGTTGGGCCGCCAGCGCGCCGAAACCAGCAGCAGCGCGCCGATGTTCGCCAGCAGCGACCAGAACGTGCCGTGGGTCAGCGGGTCCCAGCCGCCCAGCCCGAACAGCTGGCGCGGTCGCAGCCAGTGGATGCCGAACGGGCCTTCTTGGATCCACGCCGGATCGAACCAGCCCGCGTCGGTGAGGGTCGGCAGCAGCAGCGTGTACATCCACACCGCGAAGCCCATGAGCAGGCCGACCTCCGCGCCGCGGCGGCTGGCACCGTGCCAGTACAGCCCGCCGATCAGCGCCGGTGCGAACTGCGCCACCGCGGCGAACGACATCAGGCCGAACGAGGCCAGCGTGGCATCGCTGCCGCTGGCGCGGTAGTAGCCCCACGCCAGCCCGGCGATGCCCACGATCGCGATGCGGCGGATCCACAGCACGGTCGCCGCGACGTCGCCACCATGGCGCTCGGCCCAGCCGCGGCGCAACAGCAGCGGCATCACCAGGTCGTTGCTGACCATCGTCGCCAGCGCCACGCTGGCCACGATCACCATGCCCGTGGCCGCGGAGAAGCCGCCGACGTAGGCCAGCAGGGCGAGCATGTCGCGGTGCTCGGCCAGCGGCAGCGCCAGCACGAAGCTGTCCGCGGCGACCGCGCCGTTCTGCCCGAACAGGGCAATGCCGGCGCTGGCGATCGGCACCACCATCAGGGTGACGATGACCAGGTAGGCGCCGAACAGCCAGCGCGCGCGGCGGATGTCGGCGACGTTGCCGCATTCGACGATGGCGACGTGGAACTGGCGCGGCAGGCAGAAGATCGCCGCGAACGCGAGCAGCGTCTGGGTGACGAAGCCGACCGGCGGCGCCACGTCGATCAGCGCGCGCGTCGCGGCGACGTAGTCGATCTGGCGCGCGCCCAGCCAGCTGGAGGCGAACAGCCCGACCGTGACCAGCGCGACCAGCTTGACCAGCGACTCCAGCGCGACCGCGAGCATCATGCCGGGGCGGTGCTCGGTGGCGTCGACCTGGCGGGTGCCGAACAGGATCGCGAACAGCGCCATCAGCGCGGCCACGTACAGCGCCGGGTCGCCGAGCGCGGGCACGTTGCGGTCCTGCCCGCCGAGCACGACGAGGCTGATGGTCACCGCCTTGTACTGCAGCGCCAGGTAGGGGATGGCGGCGATCAGTGCGATCGAGGCGACCAGCGCGGCCAGGGCCTGCGAGCGTCCGTAGCGCGAGGCGATGAAGTCGGCGATCGAGACCGTGTTCTGGGTCTGCGCGACCCGCGCCATGCGCTCGAGGATGCGCCAGCCGAACAGCAGCAACAGCAGTGGGCCGAGGTAGATCGGCAGGTAGCCGATGCCCGAGCGCGCGGCGGTGCCGACCGCGCCGTAGAAGGTCCACGACGAGCAGTACACCGCCAGCGCCAGGCTGTAGACCATCGGCCGCAGCCAGGGCCGCTGCGGATACAGCGGATAGCGGTCGCCGATCCACGCCACCGCGAACAGCAGCGCGGCGTAGCCGACCGACACCAGCAGCAGGACCCAGCCCGGCAGCATCCACCCCTCCCAGACGATGCGCGGGGAGTGTATCGCGCGCGCGCCACGGGGGCTTGCCGACGCCTCGCAGCGCGCGATTGGCCGGTCGTCGGCCGCTGCCCGCCTGTCATCCTTGCCCCGTCACCCGCCATCTGTCATTTCGACCGCAGGGAGAAATCTCCTGTCCGCCAGGCGGCAAGGCTCGGGCGCCCGCGCGGGCCTGCAGGAGATTTCTCCCTGCGGTCGAAATGACAGGCGTTGCAGGGGGCGCGCCTGAAGGCGCGCCTACAGCAGCGGATCGGCCAGCCGCGCGATGCCCTCGCGGCTGCGGTGCCAGGCCGGGCGCCGCGCCCAGTCCGCGGCCGACAGCTGTTCGGCATCGGCGAGGTAGTCCGCCTCGATCCGCCGCATCCGCGCCACCACGTCCGGGCCGTAGCACAGCATGCCGACCTCGGCGTTGAGCGCGAAGGAGCGGATGTCGAGGTTGATCGAGCCGACCAGGGCGATGTCGTCGTCGACGCTCAGGTGCTTGGCGTGCAGGAAGCGCGGGCGGTACAGCGCGATCTTCACCCCGGCGGCGAGCAGCCCGGCGTAGTACGAGGCCTGCGCCCAGGCGGTCAGCGGCTGGTTGTTGCTCCTGGACAGGATCAGCTGCGTGTCCACGCCCGACAGCGCGGCGATGCGCAGCGCGCTCAGCGTGGACTCGTCGGGCACGAAGTAGGGCGTCACCAGCACCAGCCTGCGCCGGGCGAGGTGGATCAGCGCGTTCACCGTGTCGCGCGCGTTCTCGAACGGATACGCCGGGCCGCTGGGCAGCAGTTGGGTGGCGATGTCGGCGTCGTGCAGCGGCAGGGTCGGGGTCACCGCGAGGCGTTCGCCGGTCTCGATGAACCAGTCGCTGGCGAACACCGCCTCCAGGTGCGCGACCGCCGGGCCCTGCACGCGCGCGACCAGTTCGCGGTTGGGGAAGCCCGGGATGAAACCCGCGTCGGCGAGGTTCTGCGAACCCACGTACGCCGCGCGGTTGTCGATCACCGCGACCTTGCGGTGGTTGCGCAGGTCCATGC
>JAFAEU010000130.1 GCA_023423855.1 Pseudomonadota bacterium
GTCTTCGGTTCAGCGGGCGACAGGGTAGAACGTCGTGCGCAACAGGGAAAGCCGTCGACGCGATGGTGCCGCGCGGTGTTCAGGCCGGCATCGGCCTGCCGCAGTCGAGGCCGGCGGACGCATATGCGCTGTCGAGTTCACCGCGCGCGTCGGCGGGCGTGGCGGGTACCCGGTCCGGCTGCCCGGATGCCAGGAACGCGACGATGTCCGCGACCACGCAAGGATCGCGCAGCAGCCGGCGGTGGCCGAGGCCGGCGGTTTCGGCCAGCCGCGCCTGCGGCCATGCCTCCGCCACCGCCTGGCCGTGGAAGACCGGCACTTCGCGGTCGTCGCGATCGTGCACCACCAGCAGCGGAGGCAAGCCGCGCCGCGCCGCCAGGCCGGGCATGTCGAAGTCCGTCCACGGCCGCGTGAAGCGATGCTCGACCAGCGCGCGAAAGCGTGCCGTCGCCGCGGCACTGGCGCCGATCGCGCGGCCGAACGGTGCGATCGCCTCCGAAGGCAGGGCGAAGGGCGCGACGAACGCGAGCCGCTCCGGGCCTGCCCAGCCGTCGCGCAGCGCCAGCGCCGTGGCGGTGCAGCCGCCCGAATGCGCGACCAGCCCGGCAATCGGGCCGACGCCCGCGGCCACCACCCGCAGCGCGTCGGCGATCTCGATCATGCTGACCCGACGCCCGCCGAGCCGGCTCGGATCGGAGGTGCCGTGCGCGGGCGCGTCGAAGGCGACGACACGCAGTCCGCGTTCGAGCAGCGGCGCGATCAGCGCATGCATCTGCCCGGCGTTGCCGCCCCAGCCGTGCACCAGCAGCACCGTCGGTCCACGGCCCCAGGACCAGGCGTCGACGCGATGGCCATGCACGCGGAACGGCGTCCGCTCACCCCGCGCCAGCCAGGCCGCGGCCTCGGGGCGGGGCGTCGTCCTCGGTGCCGAGAACCAGATCCGGTCGAACAGCGCGACCGCGAGCGGTGGAGCGACCCGCGACAGTGTCCGCATGCCCGCGCGCAGCAGCGGGAACCACCAGTCGCCGCCGACCCACGAGGCCTGCGCCGGCCGGCTGGCCGCGCCTGCGACGGGCGGGGTCGTCGGCGGGGTGGGCGTGGGAGCTTCGATATGATTATCAGCCTCAGAACGAACGATCGTGCTATTTTCTTCGCGCAATGTTTCCATGACCGGAACCTCGCGGGTGACCTCAGGGGGAAGGGGTGTAGCTGCGGACCAGCCGCTCGAACGCGCGGAACCCGCGTGCGGCGGCGTCGTCGTAGCCGGTGAGCCCGGCGTCGTGGTGGACCGCCAGGGCGATCGCGTAGAGCTCGAACGCGACCTGGGCCGGCTCGGTGTCGGCGGCCAGTTCGCCGCTGTCGATCGCGAGCTGCACGGCCTTGGCCAGCTGGTCGCGCCAGTCGGCTTCCTGCTGCAGCACGCGGTCGCGGATCGCGCCGGGACGGTCGTCGTATTCGCTGGCGGCGGCCAGGAACAGGCAGCCGCCGTCGTCCTCGTGGCGGACCCATTCGGCCCAGTTGGCGAAGATCGCGCGCAGCCGCGGCAGGCCGCGCTTCGCCTTCAGCGCCGGCACCAGCACGTCGCGGATGAACAGCTCGCCGCCGAGGTCGAGGGTGGCCAGCTGCAGGTCCTCGCGCGAGCCGAAGTGGGCGAACACGCCGCTCTTGGACATGCCGACCTGCTCGGCGACGCCGCCGATGGTGAGGCCCTCGAGCCCGTTGACGCAGGCCAGCAGATAGGAACGCGCGAGGATGGCCTCGCGCGTGGTGGCACCCTTCGTGGGGGAGGGCGACATCAGCATGCCCCCATAAAAGCACGATCGTTCGTATTATTCAAGTTCCCGCTCCGACGCCGCTCCCGGGATCCGATCGGCTGCCGTCGCCCAACTCGCGCTGCATGAACACGGTATCCAGCCAGCGGCCGTGCTTCCAGGCGATTCCGGCCATGGTGCCGGCGTGGCGGAAGCCGAAGCGCTCGTGCAACCGGATCGACGCAACGTTCGTGGGTTCCCCGATCACCGCGATCATCTGGCGGAAGCCGCGCGCCTCGCAAGCTTGGATCAATGCGGCCAGCAGCGCCGCGCCGACGCCGTGTCCCTGTGCGGACGCCGCGACGTAGACCGAATTCTCGACCGTGAACCGGTAGCCCTCTCGCGCGCGGAAACTGCCGGCATAGGCATAGCCGGCGACCGTGCCGTCGCGTTCGGCGACGATGTAGGGGAAGCCGGCGTCGAGCAGGGCGCGCATCCGCCGCGCCATCTCGGGCGCGTCGGGCACGTCGTATTCATAGGTGTTGACGCGCTCGCGCACTTCGTCGGCGTAGATCGCCGCGATGGCCGGCACGTCGGCGTCCGTCGCGTCGCGTATCAGGTGCGCCATGGTGTTTTCGCCGGCTGTCGAGTTGTCGTCCCGGGCGACGCAGCGGACTGTCGGAAGCCTGCGGGACACCACATTAGTCGAGATAGCGCTTGAGCAGGCCGTCGTAGGCGTCGATGCGGCGGTCGCGCAGGAACGGCCAGATCCGGCGCACGTGCTCGCTGCGCTGCATGTCGACCTCGGCCAGCAGAATCGTCGGTTCTCCGCCGGCCTCGGCGATGAATTCGCCCTGCGGGCCGAGCACGTGGCTGTTGCCCCAGAAATCGATGCCGCTGGCGCCGAGCGGCGAAGCTTCGTGGCCGACGCGG
This sequence comes from Pseudomonadota bacterium, assembly GCA_023423855.1. Taxonomy (GTDB): domain Bacteria; phylum Pseudomonadota; class Gammaproteobacteria; order Xanthomonadales; family Xanthomonadaceae; genus Luteimonas. Next base: position 2,685 of record JAFAEU010000130.1, read on the forward strand.
TTGCAGCTCAGCACCGGCAGGCCGTTGGCAACGGCATGGCCGCGATGGCTCAGCACCCAGGCGTCGCGCTGGCGGGTCTTCTCGGCGGGGTCGTCGTCCGGGTCCCAGCCGATCGCGGTCGGATACAGCAGCAGTTCCGCACCGGCCAGCGACATCAGCCGCGCGCCCTCCGGGTACCACTGGTCCCAGCACACCAGCACGCCGAGGCGGCCGACCGAAGTGTCGATCGGCGAGAACCCGAGGTCGCCCGGGGTGAAGTAGAACTTCTCGTAGAAGCCCGGGTCGTCGGGGATGTGCATCTTGCGGTACTTGCCCGCGACGCTGCCATCGGCGTCGAAGACCACCGCGGTGTTGTGGTACAGCCCGGCGGCGCGGCGCTCGAACAGAGAGCTGACCAGCACCACGCCGTGCCGTTTCGCCAGCCTGCCCAAGCGCTCGGTGCTCGGGCCGGGGATCGGTTCGGCCAGGTCGAACTCGGTGACCGACTCGTGCTGGCAGAAATAGGGGCCGTTGTGCAGTTCCTGCAGCAGGACCAGCCTCGCGCCGGACTTCGCCGCCTCGGCGACGCGCTGCTCGATCAGCGACAGGTTGGCGTCGGCATCGCCCTGGTTGCGTTCCTGGACCAGGGCGCCGGGGAGGGTCTTGGTCTTCATGGCGGGGATTGTATAGGCCGGCCGATGCGCCGGCCGCGAATGATGGCCGGCGCGTCGGGGGCGTAGCCCCGATCTACGGGGGCGTGCCGGTGCGTAGGTCGGGGCTACGCCCCCGACACCCGGGCCGCACGGGCTGCATCAGCGAACGAGGCCCTCGGGCAACTGCATGGTGATGCAGTGCAGGCTACCGTTCTGCCAGATCAGCGGGCGGCAAGGCACCTGCACGATCTCGCGGTCGGGGAAGGCCTGCTGCATGACTTCGGCTGCCTTCGCGTCGGCCGGGTCGCCATAGGCCGGCATCAGCACCGCGCCGTTGACGATCAGGAAGTTGGCATAGGACGCGGCCAGGCGCCGGCCGCCGTCGAGGATCGGCGCCGGCCACGGCAGCGGGAACAGCCGGTAGGGGCGTCCGTCGGTGGTGCGCAGCGCGGCGATCTCGCCGGCCATCGCCTGCAGTTCGGCGTGGTGGCTGTCGGCCGGATCGTCGCAGGCCTGGAACACGATCGCGTCCGGCGCGGCGAAGCGGGCGAGGGTGTCGACGTGGGCGTCGGTGTCGTCGCCCTCGAGGTAGCCGTGGTCGAGCCACAGCACGCGGTCCTGCCGCAGCCAGGCCGAGAGCCTGTTCGTCAGTTCCTCGCGGCTCGCGCCGGGATGACGCTCGCGCAGGCACTGCCAGGTGGTCAGCAGGGTGCCGGTGCCATCCGTTTCGATCGCGCCACCTTCCAATGCAAAATCAATGGATTGCCTGGAACTCTTCGAGAAGATTCCCATGTCGTGGAGGCGCTCGACCAGCAGGTCGTCCTGTTCCGCGTCGAACTTGCCGCCCCAGCCGGTGAAGCGGAAGTCGAGCAGGCGGAAACCCTCGCCTTCACGCAGGCTGATCGGGCCGGAGTCGCGCAGCCAGGTGTCGTCGTAGGGCACCTCGACGAAGCGCACCCGCGCCATGTCGATCCGGTTGGACGACAGCCGCGCCCGGGCGTAGCTCTCCACGTCCTCGTCGGCGACGCAGATCAGCACCGGCTGGAAGCGGGTGATCGCCGCGACCAGGGCGATGTAGGTTTCCTCGACCTCGCCGAGCCGCTCGGCCCAGTCGGTGTCGGCGTTCGGCCACGCGACCAGGATCGCGGACTGGGGCTCCCACTCCGCGGGGAATCGCGATGTCGCTTCGGTCATCGTTTCAGGAAGGCGTCCGGCTTCAGCGGATCGCCGGCTTCGGGCCGGTCTCGGAGGCGCTGGCCTGGTTGAGCACGGCATCGATGACGCGGTCGCGCTCGAAATAGACGGTGAACTCCGGGTAGACCCAGCGGTTGATCGTCGGCCACTGGCGCTTCTGGCCGCCGCGCGGATCGAGCTTCTGCGTCGGCGCGCCGTAGCGGGCCTCGACCTGGGCGGCGCTCTGTCCGCGCGCGGGCAGGGCCACCTGCGACTTGGCCTGGGCGCGCTGGACCAGCAGGGTATCGGCGGAAGCGGTGCCCGCGGCGCAAAGCAGCGCGGACAGGGCGAGGCAGGCGGACAGGCGCATGGTCTGGATTCCTCTGTGATCGGCGGGCGGGGAACGGGCCCGGGCGTTGTATCAGATTCAGCCGCCGGGCGCTGTGTCGGCGAACCGGGTTGCGCGGCGCCGCAGGCCGCGTCCCGTCGTCGGCGCCGGCGCACGGGCACGCAAAAAGGCCGCATCGCTGCGGCCTCCTGCGTACGGCGTTGGACCCGAAACGCCCGGCATGCCGGGGCGGGTCGCGCGGATCAGCGCTGGCGCGCCTTGAAACGCGGGTTCGACTTGCAGATCACGAAGACCTTGCCGCGGCGACGAACGACCTTGCAGTCGCGGTGACGGGCCTTCGCCGACTTCAGGGAGGACAGGACCTTCATGACAGACCTCAAAAAAAACAGGGTTGGAAAACGAAGCCGCGCATTATAGCGGGCATTTCTCTGGAGATTCAAGCGCTTGCCGCCTCGGGCAACGAAGTCCGGACGGGGCCGGGGCAAGGATGCGGCGCTGCGACATAATCGACCGTTTCCCGACCCTGCTTCCACGCATGCCAGACACCATTCCCGTTCTCACCATCGACGGCCCGTCCGGGTCCGGCAAGGGCACCATCAGTCGCCTGGTCGCCCGACGCCTGGGCTGGCACTACCTCGATTCCGGCGCGCTATACCGGGCGGTCGGCGTCGCCGCCGGCTGGGCCGACCTCGATCTCGACGACGCCGGCGCGCTGGTGCGCTGCACCTTCGACACCGAAATCGGATTCCGGGAGCCGGAGGGCGACGACCTGCGGGTGATCGTCAACGGCCACGACGCCACCGACGAGCTGCGCACCGAGACCGCCGGCGCCGCGGCCTCCGCGATCGCCGCCATTCCCGAGGTGCGCTCGGCGCTGAAGGAGCGCCAGCGGGTGTTCCGCCAACCCCCGGGCCTGGTCGCGGACGGCCGCGACATGGGCACCGTGATCTTCCCGGACGCGCCCTACAAGGTGTTCCTG
>JAFAEU010000326.1 GCA_023423855.1 Pseudomonadota bacterium
ATCGCGCTGGAATGCCGCTGCCGCGGCGTCGGCGAAGTGATGGCGCAGGCGTGCTTCGATGCTGGCGGCCAACCACGCCAGTTCGGCTTCCAGCGTGGCCGCCGCGTCGGTGGGGATCGCCCGCACCGCCTTCAGGATGTCGGCCATAGCACCTCCAGCGGCGCAGGCATCCACGGCAACCGGACCCATTGCAGGCTCCAGGGCAGCGTCGCCAGCAACAGGTCGAACGATTGGCCATCCGGTCGCAGGCACCAGTGTCCGCCTTGCGACGACAGGACGCCCCGACGTTGGAGGAACTGCGTGCGCAGGGCGCCGGTGCCGGTGCCGCGCAGCGCAGGCCAATGGTCTCGTACGGCGTCGAGCAGGGCTTCGGCTTCCGCGCGATCTTCGGCGCTCGGCGGCACGGGTGCCCCCGTGGGCCGCACGTCGGGATGCCGGCCCAGCAGCAGCATGGGCAGGGGCCACTCGAATTCATGCATCTCGTCGGTGCCGGTGGCCAGCCAGTGCAGCAGCGACAGGGCACGCGACAGCCCGGTCTCGTCGCAGCCGCCCGACCCGGTCATCGGGATGCCGCAGGCGTCGAACAGGCGCGGCAGGAAAGGATGCAACAGCACCAGGCCGGCATGCGGTACCTGGACACCCGCGAGCCCGCCTTCGTCATCCGGCTCGACACCGGCGGGACGCGCCGATTCCGGTGCGCCGGCCCCCGTGCGTGTGTCGAGCAACGCAGCGCAATGCGCCTCGAATGCGGCGTCGGCCACGGGCGGCCATGCCAGCCAGGTGGCCGACAAGCCATGATCGCGTTGCGTGCGCATTGCCTCCCGCAGTCGCGCCAACAGGCCGCGTGTCGCCGGGTCGCCGGCGACCGGACGATGGCGGGCGATCCACGCATCGCGTTCCCGCTCCGGCAGCAGGGCGAGCCAGCGCCCGAAGGCCGTGACGCGCTGCTCCGCCGGCAGGCCGGCCATCGTCGCCGGCAGGGTCGATGCCCGCGCCAGGGCGATGGCGGCTTCGCGCAAGATGGCCAGGCAGTCCGCGTGCGGCAGGTGCGCGAGGGTCCAGGGCAGGCGTCCATCGATGAGATAGGCGACCAGCGCATCGCGGACGTGGATCTCCACCGGCACGCCCGCGCCGGCGAGGTCGTGCCGGTCGCCCGGGTCGCGGCCTTGTGCACGGATGCCATCGCAGGCGCGCTCCACCAGGGCGCGATGCAGGGTCGGTGCGAGTGCGGTCGGATCGGAAATGCGCAACTGCAGTTCCAGCCTCGACAGGTGGACCACGCGATCGCGGCCGCCATCCCGAGCGACGATGGACGAGGCCTCGTCGAGTGCGGCTTCGAGTACCTGGGCGACGATCTCCCGCTGCGCCGCGAGCGTGCCGCGCAGCTGCAGCGCCGCCGCCGCGGTGCCGGCCCGAGCCTGCCAGCGCAGGCGCCGTACGCGATGGGCATCGATCGTCGCCATCCCTGGCCCTAGCGGCGCGCCAGCTGGAACCCGCCGACCACGGCCATGCCGTCGAGCATCGATTGCTGGCTGCCCGAAGCGGTATCGCGCAGCGTCGTCAGCCGGGTCTTGATCGTCTCGGACGCACCGGCGTCCTTGATCAGACCCATGCTGCCCATCAGCAACGGCGCGACGTGGGCGGTTTGCCCGGTGGCGAGATCGACCTCGTTGGTCACAAGGTGCTCGGCGACGCGCCCCAGCGAGATGGCGAGATCGTCCTGGCTTCGCTTCAGCTGCTCCTCGGCTTTCCTGCGCTGTTCCTCGTCGATGCCGGCCTGCGTTGCGTACCTGGTGGCCTCCAGCACCGCCTCGTTCCTGATCCTGACCTCGGTCATCATGTCGTCGAGGCGCTTGTTGCCGGTGAGGATGGTGTCCGCGTTCACGCGCGGCGCCTGCCAGTTGATGATGGTCTTGGTCATGCCCTCGATGGCCGCGTTGTGGATCTTCAGATCCTTGTCCCATTCCTTGCGGACATCGACGAACGCGTTATCCACCAGCCGGCCGATCGGCGGGATCAGCGTCACCGGGCGGTCGAAGATGGCCGGCGGCAGGAACCCGGGAAGCTTCAGGGGTGGTTCGTCCGGTTCGGGCTCATCGTGTTCGGCTGCGGGGTAGGGCAGGGAGAAGTCGGCGACCACCGTACCCGCGCTGTCGTAGACCAGCACCCAGGTGCCGCCGCGGCGAACGCCGCCGATGTGCTCGAGCCCGGGATGGCGCCCCAGGAACGCGGACAGCAGCAACCGGGAATCGGCGCGGTCGTCGCGGGCGTCGATGAGCTGGTCGATCCAGGTCAGCCAGTGCGACTGGTTGGACGAGATCAGCGTGTCGTAGGGCGAGATGAAGTCGTTGCGCGAGATCTCGCCCAGGCTGGCACGCGCATTGCCGATGGCCTCGACGGCGGCAGGCATGGCGTCGGCCCACGTGGCCTTGGCGCGGTACTGCGTGTAGAGGCTCGCGGTCAGCGCGGGCGCGGCCGCGTGCTGGATCGATTCGACCGCGCTGGACGCCGAGCGCGCGACGTCGACCCGCGGCGCGTCGGCGGCGGAGAGCGTATTGCCCGCGACCGCCTGCTGGATGCGGGCGGTGAGCTTGTTGCCGAATGTCGCGCCCTCCTCGATGCGGGTGTTGACGTCCTTGCGCACCAGGTGGTGCAGGCTGTGCAGGCTGGAGTAGCGGATGTCCGGCTTGATCAGGATCTTGCCGCGGTGCTGGCCGTCCAGCAGCACGGCCTCGACCTCGAACGGCAGGTTGCGGCTGCCGACCAGGCGGCGCAGTTCCGCCACTGTGTTCTTCACCGGCTTGCCGAGATGGCCTTCGATGCGGAATACGTCGTAAGGGTCGAGTGCGAAGTCCAGCGGCGCGCGCGCGCGATCGCTCGTGGCCCAGCGGTCCGCGTGGTAGCCGAGGTTGTGCCCGGACTGCCCGCGCGAGGCGAGGCGGAAGTTCCACGATTCGCTGGCGCGACCGGCGCCATCGGGCCTGTAGTAGGCGGGGATCGCCCGCTCCCCGAGGGCGTGGGACGGGCCCAGGCTGGGCGTGACGCGGAGCACGCCGGTCGTCGCCGGCGCGAAGGTGGTGACCAGTGCATCGAGCCTACGCAGCAGGCCCCGGGCTTCCGCGGCGGCGACGCGCGCGACGGCATCGACCGGCGAGGGCGACAATGCGGTGCGGCATTGGCCATGCGCGGACAGGTCGCCGAGCAACAGGTGCTTGGGGAACGCGCCCACCGCGGGCATGGCGTGGGCGATATCGGCGAACAGCACGTCGCGCAGCTCGTTCCAAGTATCGACGACGTCCTTGGTGAACCCGTACCAGGACTGGGTGCCGGCGTGGGTGGCGGCGAGCCGTTCCAGTTGCCTCACCCAGCGTTCCACCGGCGAGCTGCCGAACACTTCGTGCAGCAGGCCTTCGAACCGGTCCGGCAGCAGCCGCAATGCGCTTGCGATCCGCGGCAGCGTGGCTGCGCTCGCGTCCTGGTAGCGCTTGACCAGTGCATCGGTCGTCTTCAGCGACGCATCGAGGAGCGGGCGGTGGGCCGCGAGTTCCGGCAGGGCGTGCGCTCCCGCTTCGGTCGCGGCCGCGAGCCAGCCCTCGACATCGGCGCGACGCGCCAGCAGGCACCGCTGGCGGAACATGGCATCGGCAC
>JAFAEU010000350.1 GCA_023423855.1 Pseudomonadota bacterium
CGTCCAGCGCGGCCGCAGTGCGCGGGTGCAACTGCGCCATGCGCTCGCTCTCGCGCGCCACCTCGCGGTGCACCATCGCCGCGTTGCAGGCCAGGAGGCAACCCACCAGTGCAAAGTGGCAGGGGCCCCTTCCGGCCGCCCCGTCCCCGATTGGATCCCCATGGCGCAAGCCTACCCGACTCCGGTTGCGGGTGGACCACGGCGGCGCAAAGTCATTGGCGGCCGGATTCGTGCCCGGCGGCCCACGGGGATACGCGCCAAGGGGTGATGCTCATCTCCCGGGCGCACGCGCGGCTGAAGGTGGACTCGGATTCCTCGCCCACGGCGGGCCGCAATCCAGCCGATCGATGCGCGCGATTCGCACCGCTTCTGCGACGCGATCGGCACCCGCCAACGCGTCAGGCGGGTCATCGCCGGCACGCGGGGCGGACGTGCGAAGCGCCCGGTGAACGCCAGGCGCGACGGCGGCGCTTCATCAGCGAACTGCCCAGTGGTCCATGGACCCAGCTGTGCGGCGCCGGCAGCCAGTTGGTTGCCGACATCGGGCGGCGGCGGTTCGACGTGTTCGCGCATGGGGCGACTAAAGGGACCAGGGAAAACAGGGTCGGGAAAATAGGGCCAGGCTCATTTTTCCAGCGCAGGCCGCGCCGTTCCACTGCTACCCTTGCGGTCCCTCCGGCGAAACCATGGTCCGATGACATCGCTCCGCGTCGCGTTGATCGTCCTGGCCATCGTCGCCAGCACCGTGCTGCATGTGCCGCTGCTGCTGGTGGCGGCGCTGGTGAAGGCGCTGCTGCCGTCCGCGCGCCTGCGGCGGGCGTTCAATTCGGTGCTGACGGGGCTCGCCGAGAACTGGATCTCCTTCAACACCTGGCTGATCGATCGCTACAGCCATGCGCGCTTCGAGGTATCCGGGCTGGACGGGCTGCAGGTCGATGGCCACTACCTGGTGCTGGCCAACCACCAGGGCTGGGTGGACATCGTGGTGCTGCAGAAGGTCCTGAACCGGCGCATTCCGCTGATGCGCTTCTTCCTGAAGCGGCAGCTGTTCTGGGTGCCGCTGCTGGGGCTGGCGTGGTGGGCGCTGGATTTCCCGTTCATGGGGCGCCACACGCGCGCGCAGATCGCGCGCAACCCGGAACTCGGGCGGCGCGACATGGAGGCCACGCAGCGGGCCTGCGCGAAGTTCCGCGACATTCCGGTCTCGGTGATGAACTTCGTCGAAGGCACGCGCTTCACGCCGGACAAGCACGCGCGCCAGGCATCGCCGTACCGGCACCTGCTCAAGCCCAAGGCGGGCGGGGTGGTCTACGTGTTGGAGGCGATGGGCGATGCGCTGCACGGCATCGTCGACGTGACCATCGCCTATCCGGGCGGTATCCCGACCCTGCTCGACCTGATGGCCGGTCGCGTGCCGGCGGTGCACGTGTCGGTGCGGCAGCGGCCGCTGCCGCTGGAGATCCTCGCCGGCGGCGAGGGAGACGATCGTGCCCGGCGCGCACGTTTCCAGCAGTGGATCAACGCGCTCTGGCAGGAGAAGGATGCGGAGCTGTCGAGGGTGTTGGACTAGACGCCGGGCGGGAAGAAGGCAAACCCGATCCTGTTCGGCTGCAGGCGAATGAAGTCCATTCCGGTCATTGATGGATGAGATCGCGGACACGACCGGGACACGGGATGTCCTTCGAGAGCATCGATCGGAAGCAGGGACTGGTGGACATTTCCGCGCCTTGCAGGGAAAGTGCACCTCACTTTCGTTCCCCGTGCGGTGTATGACGTCCATGAACTTCAAAGCCTTGCTGTTCGGCCTGTTGACCGTCGCGAGCATCGGTTGCAGTGAGTCCCCGGCCGCCGCCGCTTCAGTTGCTTCCGCGCCCGCGGCGCATCTCGTACCGGTGCCTCAATCGGTCAAGACCCATCCTGGTGAGCTGGGCTTGTCGGCTGCGGTGAAGCTGGACGTGGAGGCGGCGGCGCCCAACGCGCGGCGAGCGCTGGAGGAAGCGCTGGCTGGGTTGGGCATCGCCATCGACGATGCGGCGGCGACGCACATCGAACTGCAGCTGACGGACGATGCGGCGCTGGGCGAGGAGGGCTACCGACTGGTGGTGGCCGATGACGTGCAACTGAGCGCCCGGACCGATACCGGCCTGCTGCATGCGGTGCAGAGCCTGCGCCAGTTGCTGCCGGCGCAGGCGCAGCAGGCGTACCGGCTGCCGCGCGTCGAGATCGTCGATGCGCCGGTTTATCGTTGGCGCGGCCTGTCGCTGGACGTGGCCAGGAGCTTCCTGTCGGTCGAGTACCTTGAAAAGACCATCGATCGCATGGCGTTCTTCAAGCTGAACCGGCTGCACCTGCACCTCACCGACGACCAGGGCTGGCGCATCGAGATCAAGCGCTATCCGAAGCTTGTGGAGATCGGCGGCGCCAGTGCGGTCGAGGGCGGGCGCAGCGGCTGGTACACGCAGGAGCAGCTGAGGCACCTGGTGGCCTATGCGCAGGCGCGCGGCATCACCATCGTGCCGGAGATCGACCTGCCGGGTCACGTGCAGGCCGCGCTGGCGTCGTACAACGAACTGGCCTGCGACGACGTGGAGAACCTGTCGCCCTACTCGGGGCTGGAGGTGGGTTTCAGCGTCCTGTGCCTGGACAAGCCGGACGTGGTGTATCCCTTCGTCCGCCATGTGCTGGAGGAAGTGCTGGCGATCTTCCCGTCGCAGGAGATCCACGTCGGCGGCGACGAAATCAAGCATCCGCTGTACGCCGATTTCGTGGCCCGGGCCGCGGCGATGGTGGACGAGATGGGGCGGACCGCCATCGTCTGGGAGGAGGGTTCGGTGGCCGACACCAGGCCCGACGTCCTGCTGCAGCTGTGGAACGACAGCTACGACATCGCCGCGGCGGTCGAGAAGGGACATCCGCTGATTCTGTCGCCGTGCTCGTATTTCTACATCGACCACGGCAACTACGCGGGCCAACCCCAGACCTACGACTGGTGCCGCAAGGAGGGCGTACCGCTGGCGCGGCTCTACAGCTTCGACCCCGCGCCGTTCAGGACCGCGGTCGGCATCGAGGCGGCGCTGTGGACGGAGCTGGTGCATACCGACGAGGCCGCGGACAACCGCCTGTGGCCGCGTCTGGCCGCGTCGGCGGAGTTGGCCTGGAGCCCGGCCGGACAGCGCAGCTACGAAGGTTTCCGGCAGCGCATGGGGGCATTGCGCCCGCATCTGGATGCGATGGGGATCCGTTACCACCCCGAGCCGGACCTGGGCTGGGCGGATGCGGAGACGGGAGCCGCTGCCCCCTGAAGGGAACTTCTGGAAATTGTCATTGGCTCTGCGGGAAACCCCGACTTTGCTGGGGGACTTCCCGAGGTTTGCCCGCCTGCTTTCGCAGGCGCAGGCTCCATACCGTGGTCGGTTTTACGGCCTGCGATGCTGGAAGAGATCGTCATCCCCGCGCAGGCGGGGATCCAGCGTCTTTGCATAGAGCAAAATGGATCCCGGCTTTCGCCGGGATGACGATGGCTTTTGCTTCTGCGATCGCGAAAAGGCCCTTTGAGGGCCAGCGATCGCTGAACCCCCCGGCTTTGCCGGAGGCTATCTACTTCGAGCGTAGCGAGAGGCGCTTTACAGCGGCGAAGCCGATCAATCCAAACGCTTGAAAGGCTGGATTTCTCACTGCGTTCGAAATGACAGATCCGGGATTCCCGGAGATTCCCTGAAGCCGGTTCTGTACCCTGTCACCCGCCCCGACGTCAGGAGAAACGGCAGGATGCAGACCGACGAACTCGTATCGCTGTTCGACCAGCAGGCGGCCGGCTACGACCAGCAGTGGGCGAAGACCGCGCCGATTCGCGATTGCCTGTACCTGATGCTGGTGCCCTTGTTCGCGGGGCTGCCCGCGCAGGCGCGGGTGCTGTGCGTGGGCGTGGGGACGGGCGTGGAGATGGCGCACCTGGCACGGACGTTCCCGCAGTGGCGCTTCACCGCGGTGGAGCCTTCGTCGGCGATGCTCGAGGTCTGTCGCCAGCGTGCGGAATCGGACGGGTTCGCCGACCGTTGCAGCTTCCACCACGGGTTCGTGGACTCGCTGCCCGGGGACGCGGCCCACGATGCGGCGACCTGCTTCCTCGTGTCGCAGTTCCTGCTCGATCGCGATGCGCGCGTGCGCTTCTTCGCCGACATCGCGGCGCGGCTGCGCCCGGGCGGGCTGCTGGCGAGCTCGGACCTGGCCAGCGACGTCGCATCGCCCGCCTACGCGGTGCTGTTGCCGGCGTGGATGCGGATGATGCGCACGGCCGAGGTCTCGGACGAGGAGGTCGAGCGCATGCGCGAGGCTTACGCGCGCGACGTCGCGATCCTGCCGCCGGCGCAGGTGGCGTCGATCCTCGAAGCCGGTGGTTTCGCCGACCCGACGCAGTTCTTCCAGGCGGGGCTGATCCATGCCTGGCTGAGCCGGCGGGCCTGAAGGAAAGGCGTTCGCGCGGCAGCGGATCCCCCGCCGTGGGAACCGCCTTTGTCGCGCCGCCGCGGCCTGCCGATCGCGCAGAGCTCTTGATCATGCGTTATCGCCTTGCCCGCTATCATCGCGCCACACGACCATGCGGACCGCACGCGCGAACGGAGCAGGCATGAGGATCTTGCACGCGGGATCGGGGATTGCACTTGCACTTGCACTGGCCACGGCTGCGCCCGCGCTGGCGGAGGGCCGCGCGCACGCCTCGCTGGAAGGACGCTGGGCGCTGGACGTCGCGCGCATGAGCCAGCCGCCGGAGGCCCGGCCGAAGGCCGTGACGATCGCCTTCGACGATGCCGGGGACGGCACCTGGCGGATGGACGTGGAGATCGTCGATGCCGCGGGCGACGCGGTCCGGATGGGCGCCGACCTGCCGACTGACGGTTCGCCGGTGGCGTTCGAACGCAATCCCGAGGCGGATTCCGCCGCGATGCGGATGACGTCGCCGGGCGCGATGGTCCTGGGGCTGGGGCGCGAGGGCATTCCTGCCTCGACCCGCGTGTACAGCGTGTCGGACGACGGCAATGCGATGACGGAAGTCGCGTCCTATCTCGATGCCGCAGGCAAGCCGCTGCTGCGGGTGAATCACTTCACGCGGATACGAGCCGGCGTGGATCAGGGCGGGCTTTAGTCCACCCTTCGGCATTGGATCAGCCGCCCACCCGGAACAAGGGCAGCGACGTCCGCCCGGGCAGGTAGCAACCGCGCAGTTTGCGTCGCGAAGGGCTGTCGAAGCGGCTGTCGTTCTCGCCGCGTGCGCCGGCGGCGGCCACGAAGTCGATCGCTTGCGAAAGCCGCAGCGGTATCGCGTCGACCAGGTTCTGGGCCGTCCACCGCAGGCGGGACGGGAAGGGAGTGCCGGTTTTCATGGGGGGCTCCTGGAGTCGATGTCGGGGGTGTCGGCTTGTTGCAGGGGGCGTCGTCACGCCGCGCATGGCTGCGACGGACTTCGCTCCGTGTCCGCCGTGCGGAGCAGGAACAGTCGGTTCAAAGGGCTGTGCGGTCGCTGCGCGGCGCGCTCGGCGGCCAGCGCGGAGGCCAGCGATCGTTGGCCTCCGCGGATCGTCGCCTCGAGCAGGGTGAGGTCGAGCAGGTCGCGCTGCGCGTGGCTGCCGCCGAAGCGCTGCGCATGTGCACGCAAGGGGCGCAGCAGCGCGACGGCATCGGCATGGCGCGCTTGCCCGAACGCCTGCATCGCGCGCGCGGCGTCCAGGCCGACTTCGCGCGCGAACGCGGCGGTATCGCCGGTGCCCGTCGCCGCGACCACCTGCAGCGATTCGAGCACCGCCTGCTGCGCCTTGCCGCGTCCGCTGCCGACGAACGCCATCATTGCGTGCCAGTCGTTGAACGCGTAGTGC
>JAFAEU010000088.1 GCA_023423855.1 Pseudomonadota bacterium
CCCCACCCCAGCCCTCCCCCGCACGCGGGGGAGGGAGCAAAGCGGCAAGCGGGGCATGCTCAAACATCGCGTGTCGTCCATTCCCCATCCACCAGCCGCAACAGCGAACCGGTGGGATTCCGGTCCCGTAGCGACGGCGGCAGGCGATGCTGGCGCACGTTGTCGTAGGAATGCAGCGCGGAAAACCGGACCAGCGACGCCGGGAACCCGACCGCGGTGAACACCGGATGCCCGGTCGCGGGGAATGGCCCGCCGTGGTTCATCGCCGCGCTGACCGCGACACCGGTCGGCATCTTGTCGTTGAGCAGGCGGCCGACGCGCACGCGCAGGATCGGCACGAGCGTGTCGTACGCGGCATCGTCGCTGCCGCCGGTGTCGCTGTAGATCGTGCCGGTGAGGTTGCCTTCCATCGCCTCGGCGACGTGCAGCAGCTGGCTGCAGGAATCGGCGACCACGACGAGGTTCACGTGGCCGAAGGCCTCCGACTGCAGCGCTTCCGGGTCGGCAAGGAAGCGCTCGCCGGACACGCGCAGCAGGGTCGGCTGGAACGCGAAGCCCTGCGCGTCTTCGGCGATCGCGCCACCGGCCAGCAGTTCCGCGCCCGCCACCTGCAGCCCGGCGACGGTCGTCGCGATGTCGCGCGGCGCCTGCGGCGACAGCAGCACGCCCGGCGTGGCCGCCGCGGTCAGGCGCTGCAGCTCCGCGATGAAACGATCGACTCCGTCGCCGGCGCGCAGCACCGTCACGCCCGGCTTGGTGCAGAACTGGCCGGCGCCCATCGCGCAGGAACCGTGCAGTTCGGCGGCGATGGCGTCGCCGCGCTCGCGCAGCGCGCCCGGCAGCACGAATACCGGATTGACGCTCGACATCTCCAGGTAGATCGGCTTGCCGACCGCATCGGCGGCGACCTTGAGCTTCATGCCGGCCGGGCGCCCGCCGGTGAACGCGGCCGCGCCCAGGCGCGGATCGGCGACCAGGCGCAGGCCCAGTTCGCCATCGGTGCGGAAGAACATCTGCACCGCGCCCGGCGGCAGGCCGGCCGCGTTCGCCGAGTCCAGCGCGGCCCCGGCCAGCAGTGCCGACGTGTGCGGATGCGCCGGATGCGCCTTGGCGATGACCGGATTGCCCGCCGCGATCGCAGCCGCGAAATCGCCGCCGGCGATGCCGTTGAACGCGAACGGGAAGTTGTTCGGACCCAGCACCAGCACCGGTCCGCCGAGCGGCCCGTGCACGGAGCGGATGTTCGCTGCGGTGTCGATGGTCGGCCGGCTCCAGCTGCCGTCGCGCGCCGCGCGCGCGGCCTGGCGCAGCTGGTGAGTGGTGCGCGGCAGTTCGACGTTGCGCAGGCGCGGTTCGGCCGGCAGGCCGGTTTCGCGATGCGCGGCCTCGACCAGCGCGTCCGCCTTGGCCTCGATGGCGTCGGCGTAGGTCTCCAGGAAACGCGCGATCGTCTCCGGCGGCAGGTGCGCCATCCCCGCGGCGGCGTGTTTCCCGGCGTCCAGCATCGCGTCGAGGTCGCCCCAGGCCGAGACCGGATACTCGCGGTCGGCCAGCGCTTCGCGCGTGGACGGGTCGAAGGCGTGGAAGCTGCCGGTCGGCGCGACGGCCTGCGCCCAACGGCCATCGACGAGGATCGGTTGCAGCGCGGCGTTCGCGGTCATTGCACGGGGTTCTCCAGGACCAGGCCGTCGATGTCGATGCGCACGACGTCGCCGCCGCGCAGGGTGAAATCCTCGCCCGGCACGACGCCGGTGCCGGTGAACAGGAACGCGCCGCGCGGCTGCGGCAGTTCGCGCAGCAGCCAGCCGGCGAGTTCTTCCAGGCCGCGCTTGATCTGCGAGGTGCGCGTGGCGCCGGCGAACACCGACGCGCCGTCGCGGGCGATGTCGAGCGAGATCGGCAGGTCGCGCAGTTGTCCCGCGGCACACAGGCGGATGCCGGGCCCCATCGCGCAGGAACCTTCATAGACCTTGGCCTGCGGCAGGTACAGCGGGTTCTCGCCCTCGATGCTGCGCGAGGACACGTCGTTGCCGGTGGTGTAGCCGACGATCCCGCCGGCCGCGTCGAGCACCAGCACCAGCTCCGGCTCGGGCACGTTCCAGTGGCTGTCTCCGCGCACGCGGATCGGCGCGCCGTGGCCGCGCACGCGCCAGCCGTTGGCCTTGAAGAACAGCTCCGGACGCTCGGCGCCGTAGACCTTCTGGTACACGTCGGCGCTCTGCGACTCGGCCTCGCGCGCCATGCGGCTGCTGAGGTAGGTCACGCCGCTGGCCCAGACTTCCTGCGCATCCTCGACCGGCGCCAGCAGCGGCGCATCGGCGACGTCGCCGCGCGGCAGCGACGCGAGTCGTTGCCGCGCATCGTCAGCTAGAAGCGCCAGCCAGTGCGACAGGGTGAAGTCCGCCGGCAGGTAGCGGCCGTCGATCGCCCAGCGGGGGCCGTCGGCGGTGGCGTGGCGGGTCAGCGTGGTGGGCATGTCACGGGATCCATGGCGGGGGGCGGGATGGAAGCTGCGGGAAAGCATCGCCGCGACTTGTCGATGAAGGAGAACGAACGCAGTCGCCACGTGTCTGCATGTGCGTCGCGCGTGCCTTCGAGCCAATTCGAGACCGCCGGGCCGCGCGTCATCCCGGCGAAAGCCGGGATCCATTTTTCAGTGGACGTCCGATCTTCCCGCGCAAGGCGAAGATCAAGATGGATCCCGGCTTTCGCCGGGATGACGTCCTCTATCGTCCGGATGACGTCCTCGATCGCCGGGATGAAGTCTTCGCTCGCGGGGATGGCGGCCTCGATGGAGCCCGCCCCTCTCCTGCGCGAGGAATGTGGGCCGGCATTAGGGCAGGCGTGGCGTCGAAACGCATTCCGGCAAGGTTGCCGATGCAACCGGACGGTTCGCGCGGCCCGTAGTCCGTTAGCGCTATCATCCGGACGCGGACGCATGCGCTCGCCCTGCCGCAATGCAGCGGGCATCACGCGCGACCGTCGACCGCACGCACTGACGAACACCAACGCCTCCCGGGAGGCACGCACCGGGCAAGTTCCCGCGCCGCCCGTACCGCCACTTCCAGACAGGACACGCCGATGCGCATCCACCCTGCTTCGCTTCTCGCCACCGCCATCGCGGCGGCGCTTGCCGCCTGCACGCCGTCCCCCGACAACGCGCAGGCGGCCGACACGGCCGTTGCCGACTCCGCGAAGGCGGATGGCTTCGAGACGGTCGGACAGCTCACCGTGTTCGATCCCTCGTTCGAGGACGTCATCGCGCTGGAGGCGCAGGTCGAGAAGCTCACCGGCGACGAGTTCACCTGGTCCGAAGGCCCGACCTGGGTGCACAACGGCCGGTTCCTGCTGTTCACCGACGTGCCGCAGAACCGGATGTACCGCTGGTCGCAGGCCGACGGGCTGTCGGTATTCCTGGAACCGTCCGGCTACACCGGCCCGGAGATGGACACGCTGCGCGAAGCCGGCGCCAACGGATTGTCCGCCGAGGCGACGGGCACCGTGCTGCTGGCCGACTCCGGCTCGCGCCTGGTCGCGCGCTTCGATCCGGCGACGAAGGAGAAGACAACGCTGGTGACGCATTTCGAGGGCAAGCGCCTCAACAGTCCCAACGACGTCATCGCGCGCAGCGACGGCGCGGTGTTCTTCACCGACCCGCCCTACGGACTGAAGGACATGAACGACTCGCCGGTGAAGGAGCAGGCCGCCAACGGCGTCTACCGCATCGACCCCGACGGCAGCGTGCATCTGGTCGACGGCCAGCTGGGCTTCCCCAACGGCATCGCGCTCTCGCCCGACGAGCGCACGCTGTACGTCGCCAACTCCGATCCCGAGCGCCCGGTGTGGATGGCGTACACGCTCGACGACGCCGGCAACGCGAGCGACAGCCGCGTGCTTGCCGATGCCTCGGACCTGATGGGCGACGGCGTGCACGGCCTGCCCGACGGCCTCGCGGTCTCCACCGACGGCCTGCTGTTCGCGACCGCTCCCGGCGGCGTGCTGGTGATGGACGCGAACGGCAAGCGCCTGGGTCGCATCGAGACCGGCAGCGCGATCGCCAATACCGCCTTCGGCGACGATGGCCGCACGCTGTACATGACCTCGCACAAGTTCCTGGCGCGGGTGCCGCTGAAGGTGGCCGGGCTCGGCTTTCAACGCTGAGCGTCCTGTCCGGCGGCGGCGAGCGCACGCGCCACCGCCGCCGGGCTTGCATCGCCCAGCGACGCGTATGCGTCGCACAGCGCGGCGACGAAGCGCGCATCGTTCGACAGCGGCGCGAATACCGCATCCAGACGCAGGAATGCGGCGACATCGCGCGCCGCCTCGCCGGTCGCGGTACGACCGGTGTCCGACAGCACGGCGTCCAGCGGATCGACCAGCGCCACGTCCGCCTTCGCCTGGCGGACCACGAAGCGCAGCCAACCTGCCACCGGCAGGCACAGGCGGTCGATCGGCCATCCCGCCGCCAGCGCGTCGGCGATGGTGCCGAGCAGGCGCACCGGCAGCTTCTGCGAGCCGTCCCAGGCGATCTGCGCCAGCAGGTGGCGGATCGCCGGATTGCGGAAGCGTTCGAGGATCGCATCGACGTACTCGTCGGCGTCGAAGCCAGCGGGCGCGCCGACGTTCGGCGCGATGTCCTCGCGCATCAGCCGTTCGACGAAGCCGGCCAGCACCGGCTCGCGCATGGCGTCGGCGACGGTTTCCAGCTGCATCAGCGAGCCGAGGTAGGCCAGCGTCGAGTGCGGCGCGTTGAGCAGGCGCAGCTTGGCGCGGTCGTAGCCGGCAATGTCGCCGCTCATGACCACGCCCGCGCGCTCGAACGCGGGCCGGCCGCTGCGGAAGTCGTCCTCGACCACCCATTGCGCGTACGGTTCGCGCTGCACCGGCCATGCATCGTCGACGCCGAGGCCGAGCGCCACGCGCGCGCGCAGGGCGTCGTCGCTGGCGGGGGTGATGCTGTCCACCATCGAGCGCGGGAAGGCGACTTCGGCCTCGATCCACGCCGCCAGCTCCGCATCGATGCGGCGCGCATGGTCCAGCACCGCGCGGCGCAGGCGGCCGCCGTTGTCGGCGAGGTTGTCGCAGCTGAGCACGGTGTACGGCGCGAGGCCACGCTCGCGACGCTGGCGCAGGCCGGCGATCAGCCAGCCGATGGCGCTGACCGGCTGCTCCGGCGAGGCGAGGTCGCGGGCGATGTCCGGATGCGCGGCGTCCACGCCGTCGGCCGAGAGGCAGTAGCCTTTCTCGGTGATGGTCAGCGTCACCAGCCGCACTTGCGGATCGGCCAGCCGCGCCAGCACCGCCTTGCGCTGCTGCGGCGCGCACAGCACTTCTCGGATCGATCCGATCACGCGCAGCTGCGTGCGCTCGCCGATCAGGGCCAGGGTGTACAGGCCGTCCTGCGGCTGCAGCGCGTCGCGCACGCCGGGGCTGTGCAGCGAGACCGCGCTGATCGCCCAGTCGGGGTCGTCGCCCAGCAGGTCGTCGAGGTACGCCGCCTGGTGCGCGCGGTGGAACGCGCCCGGCCCGAAGTGGACAATGCCGATGCGGGTCGCGGCGCGGTCGTACGACGGTCGCTGCACGTCGGCCGGCACGCCCGCAAGCGTGCCGTCCGACAGGCGCGGCGCGGCGTCGAGCGGTGTCGTCATGGTTGCCGAGTGTCCATATCGGTCACGGCGCACGCACCTCGAAGCTGGCGCTGACGCGGATGTCGGCGCTGGAGGCGCCGACGTCCACCGCGTACCCGCCCGGATCTACCGCGTAGGCCTGTGCGTCCTCGTCGTAGCGGCGCAGGTCGCGCTCCGGAACGAACACGAACGAGACTTCGCGCGATTCGCCGGGCGCGAGGTGGATGCGCTCGAAGGCGCGCAGTTCCTTCAGCGCGCGGCCGGGCGCCGGCGCCAGCGGACGCAGGTAGGCCTGCACCACTTCGTCGCCCGCGCGCTCGCCGCTGTTGCGCACCGTCAGCGTCGCCCGCACCTGCCCGTCCGCGACGACGACATCGCGGTCGAGCTTCAGGCCGGCATGATCGAAGCGGGTGTAGGAGAGGCCGTGGCCGAAGGGATACAGCGGCTCGCCCTCGAAATAGCGGTAGGTGCGGCCGGCCATGGCGTAGTCGTCGAACGCCGGCAGCTTCTCGTCGGCCTTGTAGAACGTCACCGGCAGGCGGCCGGCGGGACTGACGTCGCCGAACAGCACGTCGGCCACGGCGCTGCCACCGCGCTGGCCCGGATACCAGGCCACCAGGATCGCCGGCAGGTGTTCCTTGGCCCAGTCGACGCCGAGCGCCGAGCCGGTGGTCAGCACCAGCACTACCGGCTTGCCTGTCGCGTGCAGCGCTTCGAGCAGCTTGCGCTGCGTGTCCGGCAGACGGATGTCGGTGCGGTCGCCGCCGGAGAAGCCCGGGTAATTGACCGTCATCTCCTCGCCTTCCACGTCACCGGTCAGGCCGCCGACGAAGACCACGGCGTCGGAGCTGCGCGCAAGGTCCAGCGCCTCGTCGAACGTCGGCTTCGCGCCCGGCAGGTCCCAGGCCAGGCGCACGCTGGCGTCGCGGTCGTTCTCGTAGTACTCGAGCCGGAGGTCGTAGGCGCGGCCGCCCTCGAGTTCGATCTCGACGCTGTCCGCGCGCAAGCGCTCGGTGTTCTCCCAGCGGTCGAGCAGCAGCTTGCCGTCGAGGTACAGGCGGAAGCCATCGTTGGCGCCGGCCTCGAGCCGGTAGCGGCCGCTGGCCGGCGGCAGCAGCTGGCCGCTCCAGCGGATGCTGAAGCCGTCGTTGGGCAGGGCGTTGCCGGGACCGGCCTCGCCGCGCGCCAGCAGGTTGTCGGTCGGCGAGCCGCGGTCCCAGCGGAAGCCGATCTGCGCGTCGACGCGCACCAGCACCGGTTCCCCGGACAGGTCCCTGTTGCGGAAGTACTCGCCACGCAGGCCGCGCTCGCCCGAACCGGCCTGCGGGCGCAGGTACTGCGGCTCGACCAGCGGCGTCGCGGCCGGATCGTCGCGGCCCTCGACCAGGTCGGCACCGCGCGCGTACACCACCTCGGTGTCCGGCAGCGCCTCGCGGATGCCGCGCAGCACGGTCACCGGGTCGGCCGGCGTGCCGTAGTAGTTGCCGAGCAGCGCCATGGTGTCGTCCGCGGTCGGTCCGATCACGGCCAGGCGCCTGATGTCCTTCGACAGCGGCAGCACGCCGTCGTTCTTCAGCAGCACGATCGATTCCTGCGCCACCTTGCGCGCCAGCGCGTCGTGCGCCGGCGCCTGATTGACCGAGTACGGAATCTGCGCCCAGCGCACCTGCTCCGGCGGATCGAACATGCCCAGGCGCATGCGCGCGGTCATCAGCTTCGTGAGCGCGGCGTCGACCTCGTCTTCGCCGAGCAGGCCCTTGCGCACCGCGACCGGGATCGACGGGGCGTAGGTCTCGCCGCAGTCGAGCTCGGTGCCGTTCTTCACCGCCAGTGCGGCGGCTTCCTCCGGCGTCGCGACGATCTTGTGGTTCTCCCAGATGTCCACGACCGCCCAGCAGTCGGACAGCACGTAGCCCCCGAAGCCCCAGTCGCCGCGCAGGATGTTCCCGGTGAGGAAGGAGCTGGCGCTGGCCGATTCGCCGTAGACGCGGTTGTAGGCGCCCATGACCGCGGCGACATCGGCCTCCTTCACCAGCGCCTCGAACGCCGGCAGGTAGGTATCGTACAGGTCGCGCTTCGATGGATGCACGTCGAAGGTGTGGCGGTCGGCCTCGGGCCCGCTGTGCACGGCGTAGTGCTTGGCGGTGGCGTCGAGCTTGCGGTATTTCGGGTCGTCGCCCTGCAGTCCCTTCACGAACGACACGCCCATGCGCGCCGTCAGGTAGGGATCCTCGCCGTAGGTTTCCTGGCCGCGGCCCCAGCGCGGATCGCGGAAGATGTTGATGTTCGGCGACCAGAACGTCAGGCCCTGGTAACGCCCGTGCTCGCCCTTGCGCAGGAATTCGTGGTGCTTGGCACGGGCCTCGTCGCTGATGGTCTTCGAAACCTCGTCCATCAGCGGCACGTCAAAGGTCGCCGCCATGCCGATCGCCTGCGGGAACACCGTCGCCGCGCCCGCGCGCGCGACGCCGTGCAGCGCTTCGTTCCACCAGTCGTAGGCGGGCAGCCCGAGCCGCTCGATCGCCGGCGAATCGTTCTGCATCTGCGCGGCCTTTTCCTCCAGCGTCATTTGCGATACCAGTGCGGCGGCGCGTTCCTCGAAGCTGCGCGAAGTGTCCAGCCACGGCCGCTCCGGATCGGCGGCCTGCGCCTGCCACGCCGGCAGCGACGCCAGCAGGGCCGCCGCGCACCAGCGCGCGAGGGCGCGAGGGCGCGAAACCCGCGGATGCGGGCGCGACGAGATGCGCGGAGCATTTCCGGTCTTGGACGGCATCTTCCCTCTCCTCCCTCGATGATTCACGGCGCCTTGCGCTCGTCGCGCGCATGCGGCCCGAGCGTGGCGCCGACGAAGCCGCCGGCGACGTCGGTGCTCAGGATGGTGCCGTCGACGTCGCGCGCCAGCCATTGCCAGCCCTGGCCGTCGCCGGCGTCGAAGGCGAACGAATACGTGCCCTCGTTGCCCTCGATCTTCAGCTGCAACGCACCGGCCTCGCCCGTGCCGCGCATCGCGACGATCTC
>JAFAEU010000174.1 GCA_023423855.1 Pseudomonadota bacterium
CCGGGCGCTTCCTGATCGTCAACCGTCGCGGCGTGCGCAAGACGGTGGTGTCGCCGGAGGAACTGGCGGTGATGGTCGCCGAAGGACGCGCGCAGGTGCGCTCGGTGGATGCGCCGTTCGACGAGGCGATGAAGCAGCTGTGGCAGCGGATCAACGCCGGCCCGGACGACGTGGCGGTCGCCGGCAAGGCCGTCTCCTCGGGGGGCTGATCCGCGCGGCGCCCGGGCCGCGCATTGGTATCACCTGTTCCATTCCCACCCAGCCATGCGCCGGCCATGCCGATTCGCTACGATGGCGCGGACTTGTCCGGGGAGCGGTACATGGCGGTGATCATCGGTGTCGCGCGGGAAACCGCGCAGGGTGAACGGCGCGTCGCGCTGACTCCGGAAACGGCGAAGAAGCTGGTGGCCGCCGGCGCCACGGTCCGCGTGCAGCGGGGGCTGGGCGATCTCGCGCATTTCCCTGACCAGGCCTACGCCGACGCCGGCGCGCAACTGGTGGACGGCGACGTGCTGGCCGACGCCGACGTGGTGCTGTGCGTGCAGCCGCCGCCCGCCGACGCGATCGCGCGCCTCAAGCCGGGCGCGGTGCTGGTCGGCGCGCTGCAGCCCCAGGCCGACGAGGCGCGCGCCGACGCGATCCGCGGCAACGGCATCGTCGCCTTTCCGCTCGAGCGCCTGCCGCGCACCACGCGCGCGCAGGCGATGGACATCCTCAGCTCGCAGGCCGGCATCGCCGGCTACAAGGCGGTGCTGATCGCCGCGCAACTGGCGCCGCGCTACTTCCCGATGCTGACCACGGCCGCCGGCACCATCCGCCCGTCGAAGGTGCTGATCGTCGGCGCCGGCGTCGCCGGATTGCAGGCGGTGGCGACCGCCAGGCGCCTCGGCGCGCAGGTGGAATGCTTCGACGTGCGCCCGGAAACGCGTGAGCAGATCGAATCGCTGGGCGGCAAGTTCCTCGACCTCGGCGTCAGCGCCGCGGGCGAGGGCGGCTACGCGCGCCAGCTCACCGACGAGGAGCGCGCGTTGCAGCAGCAGCGGCTGGCCGACCACCTCAAGGGCATCGACGTCATCGTCTGCACCGCAGCGGTGCCGGGGCGGCCGGCGCCGAAGATCGTCAGCGCGGCGATGGTGGCCGGCATGAAGCCCGGCAGCGTGATCGTCGACCTCGCCGCCGAGACCGGCGGCAACTGCGAGCTCACCCGGCGCGGTGAGACCATCGAGTCCGGCAACGGCGTGGTCGTCGCCGGCCCGCTCAACCTCGCCAGCCAGGGCGCGCTGCACGCCAGCGAAATGTACGCGCGCAACCTCTACAACTTCGCTTCGCTGCTGCTCAAGGACGGCGCGCTCGCGTTCGACTGGGACGACGAGCTGCTGGCGAAGACGGTTTGGCCGGAGCGCGCGGCGACAGCCTGAGCCGAGGGGCGGCAGTATCGTTTCCCAGCCCTGTCATATTCCCCGAACCCTGTCATTTCGACCGCAGGGAGAAATCTGCGGCCTCCGCGCGATATCGGAACCGGTCGCGGGAGATTTCTCCCTGCGGTCGAAATGACAGGGGCCGGGGCGCTGTACGGAATGGCGGACTCGGAGTGCCGGGCAGGCGCTTCCGTGCACTTCGTCGCGCGCGGCCTTTATCGCGAACGCGGCGGATCCTTCGCCGGATGCGCCTCCACCCACGCCTTGCGCTGTTCCGGCGTCATCGCCTTCCAGCGTTCGAGCATCGCCTTGCGCTCGGCCTCGGGCAGTGGCCGGATGTGTTCGAACAGGGCGCGCGCTTGTTCGCGCTTTTCCGGCGGCATGTCCTGCCAGCGCTTCATGCCGTGGCGGGCGTGGCTGCGCTGTTCCGGGGTCATGGTCCGCCAGCGTTCGGCGTGTTCGAGCAGGTGCCGGCGCTTTTCCGGCGAGCTGTTGTTCCAGCGTTCGCGCACGGGTGCGAGCAGCAGTTCGCGCTGCGCGGGCGTCAGCTGCTCCCACGCCGGCAGCGGCGCGGGCGACTGCGCCATCGCGGCGAGCGGCGCGGCGGCGAGGACGAGGGCAAGCAGGAAGGGGCGGGACGACATGGCTTACTCCATCGCGAGCAGGTCGGCGTCGCCGGAGGCGAGCCAGACGTAGAAATCGGGGTTCTGGTCGAGGTCGTCGAGCGCGTCCTCGATGCCTGCATCCGCGGCGGTTGCCGCGATCGCCGGGTCGGCGGGCGCGGGCGGTGCCTCGCCGGACATGCGCAGGCCGAAGCCGAGGCCGACCGCGACCACCAGCAGCGAGGCGAACGCCGCCGCCGGCAGCGGCCAGCGCAGGCCGCGCGCGGGCCTTGCCGACAGCGCGGCGTGGCGGCGACGGTGCAGTTGCGCCATGGTCGCGGTGGACACGTGCGCCAGCGCGTCGGCGTGCGTCGCGCGCATCGCCTGGTCGAAGCGGTCGTTGCCCGGGTCGTGGGTGGTCATCGGAATTCCTCCAGCTGCTTCTGCAGGGCCTCGCGCGCGCGGAACAGGTGGGTTTTCACCGACCCCTCGCCGCAGCCCATGATCTTCGCGGTCGCCTCGACATCCAGTTCCTCCAGCACCCGCAGGGTGAACGCCTCGCGCTGCCGTGCCGGAAGCCCGCGCAGCGCGCTCGCCAGCCGGCTCCAGGCCTCGCGCCCGTCGTGGGCGCGCGAGGGATCGGGCGTGGCCTCGTCGGCCCAGTCGATCTCTTCGCCGTCCGGGTCGCGCGCATCGGTCAGCCACTTCAGGCGGAACGTGCGCCGGCGCTGCACGTCGATGATCCGGCTGCGCAGCACCGACCAGAACAGCGGAGTCCATTCTGCGGCGGGCCGGTCGCGGTAGCCGAGCATCTTCGTCATCGCGTCCTGCACCGCGTCCAGCGCGTCCTCGCGGTGGCGCAGGCCCAGTTCGGCGAACCGGAAGGCCCGGGTCGAGACGCCGGAGAGGAATGCCTCCAGCGTCGCCGGCGGCTCCGGGCGCATCGTGGCATCGGCTTGGGCGGCGGCGTCCATGGGCGCCAGCGTACCCGCACCGATCCGCAGCGACGCAAACCGGTCTTCGCCGAGCGCCTGCCTCATGTCGATTCCGCCATCCATCCGTATCGTTGCAACCGCAACTCCCGACCGGGTCCGGGGAGGACAACGCCCGGCGACGCGAACGGTTGACCGGCCCGCGCCGGGTTCAGCCCCGGTTATGATGCGGGCCTCACGCAGTGCAGCCGGGAGTGGGGGATGATCGACGGGTTCGTGGCCTTGTACATCTTCATGCTGGCGGCGATCGCCGGCCACGTGATCATTTCGCGGGTGCCGGTGATCCTGCACACGCCGCTGATGTCGGGCAGCAACTTCATCCACGGCATCGTGCTGATCGGGGCGATGGTGGTGCTCGGGCATGCCGACACCACGCTGGAGAAGGCGATCGGCTTTGTCGCGGTGTTCCTCGGCGCCGGCAACGCCGCCGGCGGCTACGTGGTGACCGAGCGCATGCTGGAGATGTTCAAGTCGTCCAAGAAGCCGGAGACGAAGGCATGAGCCCGGCCCTGGCGCAGTTCCTCGACGTCGCGATCAAGGCCAGCTACCTGGTCGCGGCCACGCTGTTCCTGCTCGGCCTGCAGCGCATGGCCTCGCCGATGACCGCGCGCAGCGGCATCCGCTGGGCGGGCCTGGGCATGGTGATCGCCACGGTGGCGACGTTCTTCCTGCCGGGCCTGCACAACATCGCGCTGATCCTGGTGGCGACGATCCTCGGCACGGTGCTGGCCTGGGTCTGGGGCAAGAAGGTGGCGATCACCGACATGCCGCAGATGGTGGCGCTGTTCAACGGCATGGGCGGCGGCTCGGCGGCGGCGATCGGCGCGGTGGAACTGCTGCGCTGGTCGGCGACGGGGCAGGCCTCGGGCCCGGTGCCGCTGGTGCTGGCGGTGCTGGGCTCGCTGATCGGCTCGGTCGCGCTGTCGGGTTCGGTGATCGCCTGGGCCAAGCTCGACGGGCGCATGGACAAGCGCTACACCTTCCCCGGGCAGCAGGCGTTCAACTTCCTGGTGTTCGCCGCGGCCGTGGTGCTGGGCGGCGTGGTGATCTGGTCGCTGGGCATGCCGGCGATCGTCGCCTTCTTCCTGGTGGCGCTGGCGCTGGGCATCCTGATGACGCTGCCGATCGGCGGCGCCGACATGCCGGTGGTGATCTCGCTGTACAACGCCTTCACCGGCCTGGCGGTCGCGTTCGAGGGCTACGTGCTCGGCAACGAGGCGCTGATCATCGCCGGCATGATGGTCGGCGCGGCCGGCATCCTGCTCACGCGGCTGATGGCCAAGGCCATGAACCGGCCGATCAGCAACGTGCTGTTCTCCAACTTCGGCGGCGGTGGCGGCGAGGCGCAGGAGATCACCGGCGCGCAGAAGCCGATCGAGGCCGGCGACGTGGCGGCGATGATGGCCTTTGCCGAGCGCGTGGTGATCGTGCCCGGCTACGGCATGGCCGTGGCGCAGGCGCAGCACAAGATCTGGGAGCTGACGCAGCGGCTGATCGAGCGCGGGGTGAAGGTGAAGTTCGCGATCCACCCGGTCGCGGGCCGCATGCCGGGCCACATGAACGTGCTGCTGGCCGAGGCCGGCGTGCCCTACGACCTGATCGCGGACATGGACGACATCAACCCCGAGTTCGCCAACACCGACGTGTCGCTGGTGATCGGCGCCAACGACGTGGTCAACCCGGTGGCCAAGACCGACCCGGCCAGCCCGATCTACGGCATGCCGATCCTGGACGTGGTGAACTCGAAGAACACCATTGTCATCAAGCGCGGCAAGGGCACCGGTTTCGCCGGCATCGAGAACGCGCTGTTCTACGCCGACAACACGCGCATGCTCTACGGCGACGGCGCGGAGATGGCGAGCGCGCTGGTGAGCGAACTCAAGGCGCTCGACGGCGGCGGGCACTGAGCCCGTCGCGCCACGCGCTCAGCGCGAGGCGATCGCGGCCGCCACCAGCGCGGCCGCCATCCAGGCCAGGTCGGTGGCGGTGTTGGACAGGCGCATCAGCAGCCAGGCGAAATCCGGACCGAGCTTGAGCATCGAGTCCCACGGCAGCAGGCCCATGTGGCGGCCGAGCCAGGCGGCGACGATGCCCCAGTTGGCGGCGAGGATCGCCAGCAGCGTCGCCAGCACGCCGCACAGCGCGCGCCTAAAGCCGGGCCGCAGGCGCGCCAGGCGGACGATCAGCGCCGCGTCCGCGGCCGCGACCAGCGCCATCCAGCTGCTCTGCGAATCGAGCGCCATCGCCACCAGCACCCAGGCCGCAGCGATGCCGAGGCTGCCGAACAGCAGCAGGCCCGCGGCGAGCGCGAGGGAGGCGGGGCGGCGCTGTTGCGTCATGCGGGAGGCATCGTTGCGGATGGCCGCTCAGGATACCGGGCGCGCGGCGATACAATGAGCGGCTTGCACGACGGGCCATCGCCCCCATCCTCCCAGCATGTACTCCCGCAGCAGCGAACCGGTGCGCTTCGAGCGCGATTGCGAGGCCGTCCTCGTCCCGCAGGGCGAGGGCGTCACGCTGCCCGCGGGCAGCGTCGGCTACATCACCCAGGCGCTGGGCGGCAGCTGGACGGTGTTCGTCGAGGGCAACCTGTTCCGCATCGCCGGCAAGGACGCCGACGCCATCGGCAAGGAGCCGCCGGAGCCGCTGGAACTGCCCGACGGCGCCGATGACGCCGCGGTCGAGCAACTGGTCTGGAAGCAGCTGCGGACCTGCTTCGACCCGGAAATCCCGATCAACGTGG
>JAFAEU010000296.1 GCA_023423855.1 Pseudomonadota bacterium
TCAGGCCGATGTCGAGCAGGCGCCTGGCCAGCGCCGGCTCCGGCGCGAGGTGCAGGTAGCAGAACAGCAGATGGTCGCTGCGCAGCAGCGCGAGGTCGCCCGCGATCGGCTCCTTGACCTCGACGATCAGTTCGCCGCGCTCGTACAGCGCCGCCGCATCGGGTGCGATCTTCACGCCGAGTCGCGCGTAGTCCGCATCCGCGAAGCCGGACAGCGTGCCGGCGTCCTGTTCGACCCAGACCTCGTGTCCGCGCCGAACCAGGTCGCCCGCCGCGGCGGGGACCAGCGCGACGCGTCCTTCGAGCGTCTTGGTTTCCTTCGGCACGCCGATGCGCATGTCCCGCCTCCTCCCGATCAGCTGCCGGGCCGGCGGTGCCCGGCCCGGCGTTCGCCCATGAAAAAACCCGCGCAGCACCTGCACGGGTTCGAGCGGAACGGCGCGCCCGCCACCGCGGGACATGGACGCTGCGTTCCGCGAAGAACGCCTGCGCGCGCCTTGTGTTGCCGCCGTCGCGCCGCCAAGCTATGGGACTCGATACGCCGCAACTTCATCGCCAGCGAGTATACATGACCCCTTCGTCGCCCCGGCACATCCGCCTGATCATCCTCGGCTCCGGCCCCGCCGGCTGGACCGCCGCCGTCTACGCGGCCCGCGCCAACCTCAAGCCCGTCGTCATCACCGGCCTGCAGATGGGCGGACAGTTGATGACCACCACCGAAGTCGACAACTGGCCGGGCGACGCGCACGGGCTGATGGGCCCGGACCTGATGGCGCGGATGCAGGCGCACGCCGAGCGCTTCGAGACCGAGGTCGTGTTCGACCAGATCCACACCGCCGATCTCTCGCAGCGCCCGTTCCGCCTGGTCGGCGACAGCGGCGAATACACCTGCGACGCACTGATCATCGCCACCGGCGCGACCGCGAAGTACCTCGGCATTCCCTCGGAAGAGGCCTACAAGGGCCGCGGCGTGTCCGCCTGCGCCACTTGCGACGGCTTCTTCTACAAGGACCAGGACGTGGCCGTCATCGGTGGCGGCAACACCGCGGTCGAGGAGGCGCTGTACCTGTCCAACATCGCCCGCAAGGTCTACCTCGTGCATCGCCGCGACACCCTGCGCGCCGAGAAGATCATGCAGGACAAGCTGTTCGCGAAGATCGCCGCCGGCAGGATCGAGCCGGTCTGGCACCACGTCGTCGACGAGGTGCTGGGCAACGACGCCGGCGTCACCGGCATGCGGCTCAAGTCGGTGCAGGACGGCGGCACCCGCGAGATCGACGTGCACGGTTTCTTCGTCGCCATCGGCCACACCCCGAACACCACGCTGTTCGAGGGCCAGTTGGCGATGAACAACGGTTACCTCGAGATCCGCTCCGGCATCGACGGCAACGCCACCGCGACCAACGTCGCGGGCGTGTTCGCGGCCGGCGACGTGACCGACCAGCACTACCGACAGGCGATCACCTCGGCCGGCTTCGGCTGCATGGCGGCGCTGGATGCGGAGCGGTTCCTGGACAAGGGAAGCTGACCTTCCCGTCCGTCATTCCGCCCATCCGTCATCCCGGCGAAAGCCGAGATCCATTTTGACTTTGCCCTTGATGTTCCGCACCACCACGGCAACAGCAAATGGATCCCGGCTTTCGCCGGGATGACGACGGAAAGAGGGCGGACGACGAAAGCATGGTAGACGTCCGCATCCATCGGCGACTCGCGGATATCCCCGCCGCAGGCTGGGATGCCCTGCACGACGGCAACAACCCGTTCGTGTCGCATGCCTTCCTCTCCGGCCTGGAAGACACCGGCTGCCTGCGAGAAGACTGGGGCTGGACGCCCCACCACCTCGCGCTGTGGGAGGGCGACGCGCCGGTCGCCGCCGCCCCCGCCTACCTGAAGCACAACTCCCACGGCGAATTCGTGTTCGACCACGCCTGGGCGCACGCCTATGCGCGGTACGGGCTGGATTACTTCCCCAAGCTGCTGTGCGCGGTACCCTATTCGCCCGTGACCGGGCCGCGGCTGCTCGCACCCACCGCGGCCCTGCGGCGCAGGCTCGCAGACGCAATGGCCGCCGAAGCCCACCGGCTCGGCCTGTCCTCGGCGCACGCCAACTTCCACGGAGACGGCGAGGACGGGGACTTCGGCGACAACTGGCTGTCGCGCATCGACGTGCAGTACCACTGGCGCAACGACGCCGGCTGGGTCACGTTCGATGACTACCTCGCGGCGATGGACCACAAGCACCGCAAGAACATCCGCCAGGAACGCGCGAAGGTGGCGCGCGCGGGCGTCGGCTTCCGCACCGTGCACGGCGGCGACGCCAGCGAGGCCGATCTCGCCACCATGCATCGCTTCTACCTGCAGACCTTCGCCGAGTACGGCAATTCCCCGGCCCTGACCCTGCCGTTCTTCCGGCACCTCGCCCATGCGATGCCCGGCCAGTTCGTGATGTTCCTTGCCGAACACCAGGACATGGCGGTCGCCGGCGCACTGTGCCTGCGCGGCGGCGACACGCTGTACGGCCGCTACTGGGGCGCGGGCGCCGTCCTGCCCGGCCTGCACTTCGAGACCTGCTACTACCAGGGCATCGACTACTGCCTGCGCGAAGGCCTGCGCGTGTTCGAGCCCGGCGCGCAGGGCGAGCACAAGATCGCGCGCGGCTTCCTGCCGGCGTTCGTGCGCAGCCGGCACTGGATCGCCGACCCGCGCTTCGGCGAAGCGCTGCGCGAATGGTGCGGCGAGGAAGCGCGCTCGATCCGGCGCTACGCCGACGTACTGGCCGCACGATCGCCCTTCCGCCGCCCGTAGGCGCTCCTACAATGCCGCGGTGAGCATCCACGTGCCGCGACTCGACGACGACCCGGCCGCGCCGTTCCCGGGCGCGGACACCGCGCTGCGCCAGCCCGACGGCCTGCTCGCGTTCGGCGGCGACCTGTCCCCGCCCCGGCTGCTCAACGCCTATCGCCACGGCATCTTCCCCTGGTACTCCGAGGGGCAGCCGATCCTGTGGTGGTCGCCCGACCCGCGCATGGTGTTCCGCACCGACGGCGTGCGGCTGTCCTCGCGCTTCCGGCGCACGCTGCGCGCATCGCCCTGGGTGGCGCGCGCCGATAGCGCGTTCGAACAGGTCATCGAACGCTGCGCCACGGCGCCGCGCCGCGGCCAGCACGGCACCTGGATCACCCCGGCCATGCGCGCGGCCTATCTGCGGATGCACCGGCTCGGGCACGCGCACAGCATCGAGGTGTTCGCGGGCCCCTCGCCCGGCGCGGCACTGGTCGGCGGCATCTACGGCATTGCCATCGGCCGGATGTTCTTCGGCGAAAGCATGTTCAGCGACGCCTCCGGTGGCTCGAAGGTGGCGCTCGCCGCCCTCGCCCGCTGGCTGCACGGACGGGGCTGGCCGCTGATCGACGCGCAGGTCGAGAACGCCCACCTGCTGGCCCTGGGCGCGCAACGGATGCCGCGCCGGGCCTTCCTGGAGGAGGCCGGAGCGCTGGCCGCGGCAGCCGCCGACACCGGAGCATGGACCTCTGCGTTCGGCGAACTGCCCGCATCCCGCCTGGCCGGCTGACACCGCCCAACGCGCGCCGCTGCTTTGCATCGCCCGGCCGCGCATGGCAGAATGGCCTGCTTTATCGCGGCAGCGCCGCTCCCGCAACCACCGGCAACAGGACGAATGGCGAAAGACGACGTCATCGAGTTTGAAGGCACCATCTCCGAGACCCTCCCGAACACCATGTTCCGGGTGAAGCTGGAGAACGGCCACGAGATCATCGCCCATATTTCCGGGCGCATGCGCAAGAACTACATCCGCATCCTCACCGGCGACAAGGTCAAGGTGGAAATGACGCCTTACGACCTGACCAAGGGCCGCATCACCTACCGCATGAAGTAGGCGCGGGCATCGCGCAGCCAGCGCGTCGCGCCGCTGCGGCCCGCAATCGAACCCCGTCTCCCGGCCGCATGTGCGGATGTGCACATGGCGGGCTGTCGTCGTCGCGCCTATCCTCCGGACACCACTTGTCCGGAGAACCGCCGATGCGCACGACCGCTGCCGCAAGAACGCTCGCCCTGTCCATCGCCCTCGCGCTCGCGGGCGGCATGGCCTTCGCCCAGGACGCACCCGCACCGGGCCCGGCGGCCTCGCAGGCCTCGTCGCAGAACGAACGGCTGAACGCCTGGTTCGCGCAGAAGTTCCGGGAGGAGCTCCGCTTCAGCCCGATCCGGCTGAGCTTCCTCGGCCGCAAGGACCTGTACGACCAGCTCGACGATTTCTCCGATGAAGCCCAGGCCCGCCAGCTCGCCTGGCGCAAGGCCAGCGTCGACGAGCTCGCGAAGACCTTCGACTACGATGCGCTCGACGACGAGGCGAAGCTGTCGTACGACCTGTGGACGCTGCAATACGAGATCGCGCGCGACGCCGCGCAGTACCGCGACAACGTCTACGTGTTCAACCAGATGCAGGGGCCGCAGTCGTTCCTGCCCACCTTCCTGATCAACTTCCACAAGGTCGACAGCGAGGCCGACTACCAGGCCTACCTCAAGCGCATTGAGGCGCTGGAGCGCGCGTTCGGTCAGATGCTGGTCCGCGCCCGGCGCAACGCGGACGCGGGCTACCGGATGCCGAAGTTCGCCTACGAGGGCGTGCTGGCGGAAGCCCGCAAGGTGGTGTCGGGCGCGCCGTTCGACGAGGGCCCCGATTCGGCGCTCTGGGCCGACCTGCAGGCCAAGGCCGATGTGCTGGTGAAGGCCGGCAAGATCGACGCCGCGCGCGCCGCCGACCTGAAGTCGCAGGCGCGCGCAGCGCTGCTCGCGCACGTGCAGCCGGCCTACGCGGACCTGATCGCCTGGGCCGAGTCGGACCAGGACAAGGCGATCGGGAACCCGAGCGGCGTGGGCAGCACGCAGTCCAACGGTGCGGACTACTATCGCCACCAGCTGCGGCTGCACACCACCACCGACCTGACCGCCGACCAGGTCCACCGCATCGGCCTGGACGAGGTCAAGCGCATCCACGGCGAGATGGAGGCGCTGAAGGACAAGGTCGGTTTCGACGGCGACCTGCAGGCGTTCTTCGCCCACATCTCCACCGACCCGAAGTTCAAGTTCCCGGACACCGACGAAGGCCGGCAGGCCTACATCGACGAGGCCACCAAGGCGATCGCCAACATCAAGCAGGTGCTGCCGCAGTACTTCGGCCTGCTGCCGAAGGCGGACCTGGTGGTGAAGCGGGTCGAACCGTTCCGCGAACAGCCTGGCGCCGCGCAGCACTACTTCCCCGGCACACCGGACGGCGCCCGCCCGGGGGTGTACTACGCGCACCTTGCGGACATGAACGCGATGCCGAAGCCCGAGCTCGAGGTCATCGCCTACCACGAGGGCCTGCCCGGCCACCACATGCAGATCTCGATCGCGCTGGAGCTGACCGGCGTGCCCGAATTCCGCACGCAGGCGCGCTCCACCGCCTATTCCGAAGGCTGGGGCCTGTACGCGGAGTGGCTGGCGAAGGAAATGCCGGGCACCTACGCCGATCCCTACTCCGAATACGGCCGCCTGAGTTCGGAACTGTGGCGCGCGGTGCGGCTGGTGGTCGATACCGG
>JAFAEU010000289.1 GCA_023423855.1 Pseudomonadota bacterium
CGCTGATGCCGTGGACCAGGCCTTCCATCGTCGCGTCGAGGCCGGGCAGGTCCATCCAGGCGTAGGCGGTGGTGGCCAGCGACAGGCCGCCGAGCGCGAACATCAGCAGCGGCGCCGCGCTGCGTGCCGCGGGCGGCATGCCGCGATACAGGCCGATCGCGAGCCCGGTCATCGCGATGCCGAGCATGACGTATGCGCCCTGCAGCAGCGGGCCCCAGGCGCCGACCAGGTAGAGGCTCATCTGGCTGTCGACGGGATCAAGCTCCGGCCGCAGCAGGTGCAGCGCCGTCGCCGCGAGGAGGAAGCAGGTGACGCCGGCGAGGGCCAGCCGTGGCCACAGCGGGGAGGGGCGCGGTGGTGTGGTCGTGGTGTGCGGCATGGCGGGGAGAGGTCTGCGGATTCCGGCGCGGGATCACGTGTCTTGCGATGTCGGCGTTCGTTTGCGCTGCGTTGGAAGAACCTGTTCCGGGTTGGTCGAACGATCCGTCGTTCAGGCGGCTCTGCGGAGGCGGTCGTGCGATGGGGTGGTCGCGACGGAAGGCGCTGCTACAAGGGCGGGGGTTCTTCGGGCGCGATGGCCGGCGTCTGGCCGCGCGCAAGTTGCTCCTCGATCGCGGTGAACGCCGAATGTGCACCGGGCGTGGCCGGATCGACGCCGGTCGCGAAGAAGGCGACGCCGGTGCCAGCCTCGCGGTCGAGCCACAGGCCGGATTTCAGTCCGTAGGCATCGCCCGAATGGCCCACGCGTGCGACGCCGTCGCCGAACGGATCGTCGCCGCAGTCGGGATGCGCGCTGGCGAGCGTCTGCGCGGCGAGGCCGTAGCGGCAGAAGAACATCCTCGCCTGGCCGGTGCCGGTGTCTTCCTCGTGGCCGATGCCGGTGCCGGGGGCATAGGTCCACAGTGGTGTCGCGAGCATCTCCACCGATCCGGGCGCCAGCAGGCGCACGCCGTCGACCTCGCCGTCGCCGAGCAGCAGCCGGCCGATCTTCGCCAGTCCGTTGGCGGAGATGCGCAGCCCGCCCTGCGGCGAGAACGTCGCGCCGTTGCGGCCCGCGCGCCACAGCGACAGGTCGCAGCCGCCGTCCGCGGCCGGCGCGACGCTGCACGCCGGCTTGCGGCCGTGGTGGTCGTCGCGCACCGGTTGGCGCCCGGCGTCGTAGAGCACGACCGCGCGCGCGGCGGTGGCCTCGTCGCAGGTATCCCAGTTGTAGCAGCCGGCGATGCCGAGCGGGCGCAGCACGAGGCGGTCCATCAGCCGGTCGAAGCGCTCGCCGGTCGCGCGTTCCATGACGGATGCGACCAGCGGGAAGTTGAGGTTGGCGTAGCGGAAGAAGGTGCCGGGCGCGTGCTCTGCGTCCCACGCGCGCGGATCGTCGAGCAGCGCCTGCAGTTCGCCGTCGAGCGGCACCTGCCAGTAGCCGGCGCCGTCGGTGAGGCCGGTGCGGTGCGAGAGCAGCAGGCGCAACGTGATCGGCGCGTCGGGCCACTGCGGATGGCGCAGGCGCCAGCCGAGCGGGTCGGAGACGTCGGCATCGAGGTCGAGCGTGCCGGCTTCGACCAGCCGCAGCACGCCGATGGCGACGACGAGTTTGGAGATCGAGGCGATGCGTACCGGGTCGTCGGCGGTGACCGCGCGCTGCGCGGCGATGTCGGCCAGGCCTTCTGTGTGCGTCGCGGTGATGCCGTCGCGGTCGAAGGCGACGCGTACGGTCGCGACCGGCTCGCTGGCGTGGGCGATGCCGGCCAGTGCGATGGCGAGGATGAGCGGCAGTGCGCGGTGCAGGGCCGTGGGCATGCGGTTCTCCAGGGACGGCGGCGCTCCGAGGGTAGTGGGCCAGCCGGGCGCGGCCAAGTGGCGATGGTTGGCGCGGTGCGCGGAATGTCCGTCGCCCTGTCCGTCATCCCCACAAATCGTCATCCCGGCGAAAGCCGGGATCCATCTTGATCTTGCCGTTCGCTCGCAACAGCAACGGCCAAATGGATCCCGGCCTTCGCCGGGATGACGAGCAGGGTGACATCGGGTGTCCCCGGGAGACGGCGCCATTCGATGCAGCATCGCGATCGACGGATTCCATGCTGCACCTGCGTTGAATACGTATGCGAACACGCCTTCACGCCTTGTCGTCCACGCATGCGGGCGGCAGAGTCCCGGTGTCGTCTTCCTCGATGTGATTCGCATCGGATATCGCGCTGCGCGCACGCGATCGCCGGCGATGCCGACCCCCGTTCCGGAGCAGATCATGGACCAGCCATTCGCCGCCTGCCTGCGCGCGCTGCGCGTCGCCGTCCTCGTCGCCTTCGCGGTTTGCGTCGCGGCCTGCGACGAGCCGCTCGCGATCCAGGAGGCGAATGCCTCGGCGCCGGCATCGGCCTCTGCGCCGGTCGCGGCCAAGGTTCCCGCGCGCGGCAGCGCTCCGCTGCCGGCGCCGGCCGGCCTCTGCGAGGCGCCGCCGGCCACCGTACTGGTGCCGGTGCCCGCCGGCGGCGAGGGTGGCAGCGCGGTCGACGTGCGCGTGCACTACCACCGGCCCGACGGTGCGTATGGCGATTGGGGCCTGCACCTGTGGCAGGTGGATGCGTCGGGCCAGTACGTCGCCGACTATCCCGGCGTGACCTGGGACGTGCCGCTGCCGCGCGCCGGTGTCGACGACTATGGCGCGTACTTCGACGTCGAGGCCGCGGCGTTCACGCATCCGTCCGCCGCCGGCTTCGGCTTCATCGTGCATCCGCCCGGGCAGGGCGGTGATCCCGGTATCGACCGCATCTGGCATTTCGCCGACGGCAACGCGTTCTGGCTGCGCTCGGGCGATGCCACGATCTACCGCAGCAACCCGCTGGCCGGCACGCCGGACATCGATACCGTGCGCGTGCACTACCGGCGCTACGACAACGGCTATGCGCACTGGGGCCTGCACCTGTGGGACGGCAGCGGAATCGACACCTCGCGCCTGGCGGGCCTCGCGCTGGGCGACTGGAACAACCCGGTGCCGCTGTCGGCGATGCCGAACTACACGGCGTCGGCCGACGGCGCCGAGGTGGCGTTCGACCTGCCGGTGCTCAACCCGCGGGGCGACGCCACGCGCACGCACGTCGACTTCGTGCTGCACGGCCTGCCGTCGAACCCGGACGGCGGCGTGGACAACAAGGATGGCTGGAGCTCCGACATCCGCGTGAGCCTTGCCGCGCTGTCGATCGCAGACCGAACCGGCCATGTCTGGCTGGTGCAGCAGGCGCCGCAGGTGTTCACGGCGCCGCCGGACACGACACGCGCCTCGACCACCGACGCGCGCGCGGTGTGGCTGTCGCGCCGCCTGCTGCAGTGGCCGCGGACGGATACCTCGGGCGCATTCCGCCTGTACCACTCGGCCACCGGGCAGATCGTCGCGCGCAAGGGCGCGCCGGTCGCCGGCGCCGACGGCGCGCTGGCGCTGCAGGTCGCGCACGCCGTGCCGGCCGACGTGGCGGAACGCTTCAAGTGGGTCGGCGCCGGCGCGGTGCTGGCGGTGGACGCCGGCGACGACGCGACGCTCGCCGGACTGGTGCGGCAGCAGCTGGTGCTGGTGCAGGAAGACGAAGCAGGCCGCGTGGTCGGCGCCACCACGACGCAGCTGCCCGGCTATCTGGACGAACGCTATGCCGCGGCCGACGGCCTCGACGACCTCGGCATGCGGATCGATGGCGGCCAGGCCCACTTCCGGCTGTGGGCGCCGACCGCGCAGAAGGTCTGGTTGTGCGGCCATCGCGCGCGCGGCGGCGCGCCGGTGCTCGCGGAGATGGCATTCGACGCCGCGACCGGCAGCTGGACGGCATCGCGCGGCGACCTGCGCGCCGGCGATTCCTACCGCTACGCGGTGCAGGTGTTCGTGCGCGGCGTGGGCGTGGTGCGCAACCTGGTCACCGATCCCTACTCGATCAGCCTCGACGCCGATTCGCAGCACAGCTACGTCGGCGACCTGTCCTCGCCGGCGCTGATGCCGCCGGGCTGGGCACGCGACCGCACGCCCGACGCGGTGCGCGAGCAGGAGGACATGTCGATCTACGAACTGCACGTGCGCGACTTCTCGATCAACGACACCAGCGTGCGCGCGCCGCTGCGCGGCAAGTACCTCGCCTTCGCCCAGTACAACAGCGACGGCATGCGCCACCTGCGCGCACTGGCGCAGGCGGGGCTGACCGACGTGCACCTGCTGCCGGTGTTCGATTTCGCCAGCGTGCCGGAGACCGGCTGCACCACGCCCGACGTGCCCGACGCTGCGCCGGATTCCGACGCGCAGCAGGCGGCCGTCGCCGCGACCCGCGCCGGCGACTGCTTCAACTGGGGCTACGACCCCTGGCACTTCAACGCGCCCGAGGGCAGCTACGCCAGCGACGCCGCCGACGGCGCCGCGCGCGTGCGCGAGTTGCGCGCGATGGTGATGGCGCTGCACGAGGCCGGCCTGCGCGTGGGCATGGACGTGGTCTACAACCACACCAGCGCCTCGGGACAGGACGCGCGCTCGGTGCTCGACCGCATCGTGCCCGGCTACTACCACCGCCTGAACGCCGAAGGCGACGTCGAGCGCTCGACCTGCTGCGAGAACACCGCCACCGAACACATGATGATGGGCAAGCTCATGATCGACTCGGTCAAGCTGTGGGCGACCCAGTACCACGTCGACTCGTTCCGCTTCGACCTGATGGGCCACCAGCCGCGCGCGGTGATGGAACGGCTGCAGGACGAGGTCAACGCCGCGGTCGGGCGCCCGGTGCAGCTGATCGGCGAGGGCTGGAACTTCGGCGAGGTCGCCGACGGCGCACGCTTCGTGCAGGCCTCGCAGCTCTCGCTCAACGGCACCGGCATCGGCACCTTCAGCGACCGCGCGCGCGACCATGCGCGCGGCGGCTCGGGCTTCGACAGCGGCGTCGACCTGATGCGCACGCAAGGTTTCCTCAACGGCCTGTACTACGACGACAACGGCAGCGGCGGCAACCACACGCGCAGCGCGCTGATGTGGTCGGGCGACATCGTCAAGGTCGGGCTCGCCGGTTCGATCCGCAGCTACCGCCTGACCACGCACTGGGACGCGACCCTGCCGCTGGAGCAGATCGACTACAACGGCCAGCCGGCCGGCTACGTGGTCGATCCGCAGGAAGTGGTGAACTACGTCGACAACCACGACAACCCGACCCTGTTCGACGCCAACGCCTACAAGCTGCCGCGCACCACCAGCCGCGAGGACCGTGCGCGCGTGCAGATCCTCGGCGCCGCGATCACCAGCTTCAGCCAAGGGGTGGCCTACTACCACGCCGGCCTCGACACGCTGCGCAGCAAGTCGCTGGACCGCAACAGCTACGACAGCGGCGACTGGTTCAACGCGCTCGACTGGACCTATCGCAGCAACAACTTCGGCGTCGGCCTGCCGCTGCAGTCCGACAACGGCGAGAACTGGCAGGTGATGGCGCCGCTGCTGGCCGATCCGGCGATCCGGCCGATGGCCGCCGACATCCGCTGGACCCGCGACGCGTTCCGCGACCTGCTGCGCATCCGCGCGAGCTCCACGCTGCTGCGCATGCGCACCGCCGCCGACATCGAGCAGCGCCTGCGCTTCCACAACACCGGCAGCGCGCAGGAGCCGACGGTGCTGGTGGCGCACATCGACGGCCGAGACTACGACGGCGCCGGCTTCCGCGACCTGGTCTACCTGATCAACGTCGACAAGCGTGCGCATGCGCTGCCGATCGCGGCCGAGGCGGGCAAGGCCTACCGGCTGCACCCGGTCCACCAGGCGCGCGACGCCGCCGACCGCCGCGCCGCCGCCGCGCGCTACGACCGCGCCAGCGGCACCTTCCACGTCCCCGCCCGGACCGCGGTGGTGTTCGTGGTGCCCTGATCCGCCCGCGGCCGCCGTGGCCGGACCGGAAGTCGCGCTAGGATGCGCACCGGGGAAGCCGCCCGGTGCGCGGCGCGGGGAAGGGGCATGCACGGAGCACGAAGCATCGCGTGGTGGCTGGCCGTGGCCATCGCGATCGCAGGCGCACCGGCGCGGGCGCAGGTCGACCTGACCCCGTTCGTCAAGCGCGACACCTACGAGACCATCAAGGTCTCGCCCGACGGCGCGCACCTCGCGGCGACGATGCCGCTGGAGGACCGCACGGTCCTGGTCGTGGTGAACCGCGCCGATCGCAGGATCGTCAGCGGCGGCATGGGCGTGAAGAATTCCGCGGTCTGGGATTTCTGGTGGGTCGACGACGAGCGCATCGTCATCTCGATGGCGCAGTCGCTCGGCAGCAAGGATCCGCTGTACGCCACCGGCGAGCTGCATGCGCTGGAGATCGGCGCGAGCCGCGTCAAGCGGCTGTTCGGGCGCGAGGACGACGTCGGCCTGGTCCAGCGCTACGGCGCGGCCGATTCGGTGGAACTGGCGACGGTCATCGATCCGCTGCACGAGCAGCCGGGCACGGTGATGATCGCCACCTGGGTCCCGGGAGCGGCGCCGAAGACCCAGGTGGAGACGCTCAACATGCGCAGCGGCCGGCGCAACGTGGTCGCGTCCGCACCGGTCCGGCGCGCCGGCTTCACCCTCGATCCTTCCGGCGGCGTGCGCTTCGCCGACGGCCTGGACGAGCGCAACTACCGCAAGCTCTACTACCGAGAGGACGCCGATTCGCCCTGGCGGCTGGTCAACGATTCGGCGCAGAGCGGCTTCATCGCCGACGCCCTGGGCATGGCCGGCGACGGCTTCACCGCCTACGTGCGTGTCAGCCGGAAGGAAGGCCCGGACGCGATCGAGGCCTGGGACATGCGCACGCTGGCGCGCAAGGTGGTACTGCGCGACGAGGCGGTCGATCCGCAGGCAATCCTCTATGACGTCGATGGCCGCACGCCCGTGGGCGCGCGCTACGTCGATGACGGCATCCGCATGGGCTTCTTCGACGAGGGCGGTGCGATGGCGCGCCGCTACCGCAGGCTGGAGAAGGC
>JAFAEU010000297.1 GCA_023423855.1 Pseudomonadota bacterium
GTCCACAGGAGCGCGCTGCTGCCCTCCCAGACCGCCGGCTCCCACATCGGCACCCGGCCCGACTCGGAGCGATTGAGGTCGATCCAGGTGGTGACCGTGTTGCCTACGGCGTTGGAGATCAGGACCGCGGCGAAGAAGCCGATTTCCACCCAGGGCCGCCAGGGGCGATAGCGTTCGTAGGCGGTCCGCGTGGTGGGCTGCATGCGCGCATTTTACGGCGAGGGGCCGGATCGACGCCCTCGCTTCGTCCCGGATGGCCGCGATTCGTCCCCGCGACCGGTCGCGCGGTCACTCCGGGCTTGGCGCCGGCGACACCGCGCGGATCCTGTGGCCGTCTCCCCAGGATGGAACGCCCCGCCATGCAACGCCGCCACGACCTCGACTGGGTCCGCGTCTTCGCCTTCACGCTGCTGGTGCTCTACCACGTCGGCATGTACTACGTGACCTGGGAGTGGCACGTGAACAGCCCCCACGCCGGGCCGGCGCTGCAGCCGTTCATGATGCTGACCTCGCCGTGGCGGCTGTCGCTGCTGTTCCTGGTGTCGGGCGCGGCGACCGCGTTCCTGCTGGGCAAGGCGCGACGGGAGGCGGACAGCGCCGGAGACAGGCTCCGCTTCCTCGGCCCGAGGTCGTGGCGGCTGCTGGTGCCGCTCGCCTTCGGCATGCTGGTCGTCGTCGTGCCGCAGTCGTACTACGAAGTGGTGGAGAAGCTCGGCTACGGCGACGGCTACCTCGCCTTCTGGGGGCGCTACCTCGCCGCCGACGACAGCTTCTGCCGCGGCGACGACTGCCTCGTGGTGCCAACCTGGAACCACCTGTGGTTCGTCGCCTACCTGTGGGTGTACACCGTGGCGCTGTGGCTGCTGGCCAGGTTCGCGCCGCGGCGGCTGGAAGCCTTCGGCGTCCGACTCGCCGGCGCCCTGTCCTCGACCGGCGGCCTCCTGCTGTGGCCGATCCTTTTCTTCGCCGCCGCCCGGATCGCACTCATCGGCATCTTCGACTCGACGCATGCGCTGGTCGACGACTGGTACAACCACGTCCAGTATTTCGGCATCTTCCTGCTCGGCTTCCTCGTCGCGCGTTCGGACGCGGTCTGGGAGGCGATCCAGCGCGCGCGCTGGCCGGCGCTGGCGCTCTGGCTGGGCAGCTGGCTCGCGATCGCCGCCTACTTCGGCCACTACGCCGACGTCGCCCCGCCGCAGGGACTGCGACTGGCGATGCGCGGCGCCTGGGGCCTGAACCAGTGGTGCGCGATCGTGGCCATCCTCGGCTTCGCCCGGCAGTGGGCGCCCGGCGACAGCCCTGCCCTGCGCTACCTGTCGCAGGCGATCTTCCCGGTCTACATCCTGCACCAGACGATCACCGTGGTGCTGGCGCACAACCTCAAGCCGTTCGACCTGCCGCCGCTGCCGGAGGGGCCGCTACTGGTGGTGCTGACCTTCGGCCTGTGCTTCGCCGGCTACGAGCTCATCCGCCGCATTCCGCTGCTGCGGCCGCTGTTCGGACTCAGGTTCCGGGAACGTGCGCCGGCTGCGGTGCCACAGGTGGCCTGACTGCGGCTGCTCTTGCCCCTGCCCCGCTCCTACAGGAGCGGGCTAGGATCGAGGGCCGGCGCGAGATGCTCGACGATCAGCTGGATCGCCTGCCCGCCGCGGTAGTCGTCCGGTGCCAGCCGGTAGGCGAGATGGCAGCGCGTGGCGGGGCGCTCACCGGTCCAGCCGCCGAAGTGGATCGCGTTGAGCGGCATCGCGACGCCCTCTCCGCGCAGCACCAGCTTGAGGTGGCGCTCGCCGACGATGCGCCAGTCCGCCACGTCGAAGACGCCGTCGAACAGCGGTTCGGGGAATCCCTGCCCCCACGGGCCGCCATCGCGGAGCGCGTCGGCATGGAAGCGGTCGAACTCGGCCGGCGACAGTTCACCGTCGGTCACCAATTCGGACTGCAGCAGCGCGGGATCGAGCACGTTCCGGACCGCTTCGGCGAACGCTTCCTCGAACGCTGCAAACCGGTCGCGCCGCAGGCTCAGCCCCGCGGCCATCGCGTGTCCGCCGAAGCGCTCGACCAGCCCCGGATGCCGGGCATCGACGGCCGCCAGTGCGTCGCGGACGTGCAGCCCGGGGATCGAGCGCGCGGATCCGCGCAGCTGCTCGCTGCCCGGCTCGGCCGGCGCGAACGCGACCACCGGCCGGTGCAGGCGCTCCTTGAGCTTCGAGGCGACCAGCCCGACCACGCCCGGATGCCATTCGGGATCGAACAGGCACACCGCCATCGCCGGCGCGCCCGTGCCGGACTCCGGCACGGCGGCGAGCGCGGCTTCGGCCTCGTCGACCATCGCCTGCTGCACGCCGCGACGTTCGGCGTTGATCCGGTGCAACTGCGCGGCCAGCTCGCGCGCATGCCCCGGATCGTCGGTGAGCAGGCACTCGATCCCGAGCGACATGTCCTCGAGCCGGCCGGCGGCATTGAGTCGCGGCGCGACCGCGAAGCCGATGTCGGCCGCGGTCAGCGCCCCGGCCTTGCGGCCGGAGACTTCGATCAGCGCCTGCAGCCCGGCGCAGCCCTGCCCGGCGCGCAGCCGCCGCAGGCCGGCGGAGACCAGCGCACGGTTGCTGGCGTCCAGCGGCACGAGGTCGGCGACGGTGCCGACCGCGACGAGATCGAGCAGCGAGGACAGATCGGGAACTGCACCCGCGAACGCGCCGGCCTCGCGCAGGTGGCGGCGCAGCGCCAGCAGCACGTAGAACACCACGCCCACGCCAGCCAGCGCCTTGCAGGGAAAGCCGTCGCCGCGCAGGTTGGGATTGACGATGGCATCGGCCGGCGGCAGCGCATCGCCCGGCAAGTGATGGTCGGTCACCAGCACCTTCCACCCGAGCGCCTTCGCCGCGCCCACCCCCGCATGACAAGCCACCCCATGATCCACGGTCACCAATAGGTCGGGCTTGAGCCCGACGAGTTCCCCCACCAGCCCCGGCGACAACCCATACCCGTGCACCATGCGATTGGGCACCGCGTGCACC
>JAFAEU010000298.1 GCA_023423855.1 Pseudomonadota bacterium
G
Source organism: Pseudomonadota bacterium (assembly GCA_023423855.1). GTDB lineage: Bacteria > Pseudomonadota > Gammaproteobacteria > Xanthomonadales > Xanthomonadaceae > Luteimonas. The sequence continues at coordinate 2 of JAFAEU010000298.1, forward strand.
ACGTGACCCTGCGCGACGGCATGCACGCCATCCGCCACCAGTACGGGCTCGACCACGTGCGCGCGATCGCGAAGGCGCTGGACGAGGCCGGCGTCGCCGCGATCGAGGTCGCGCATGGCGACGGCCTGGCCGGCTCCAGCTTCAACTACGGCTTCGGCCGGCACGATGACCTGGAATGGATCGAGGCGGTGGCCGACACGGTCACCAGGGCCACGGTCACCACCCTGCTGCTGCCGGGCATCGGCACCGTGCACGAGCTGCGCGACGCGGTGGACGCCGGCGTGCGCTCGGTGCGCGTGGCCACGCACTGCACCGAGGCCGACGTGGCGAAGCAGCACATCGAGGAGGCGCGCCGGCTCGGCATCGACGTCGCCGGCTTCCTGATGATGAGCCACATGATCGAGCCCGCGCAGCTGGCCGAACAGGCGAAGAAGATGGAGAGCTACGGCGCGTACTGCGTGTACGTGACCGACTCCGGCGGCGCGCTGACCATGGACGGCGCGCGCGAGCGCGTGCGCGCGCTGCGCGAAGCGCTCGCGCCTGCGACCCAGGTCGGCATCCACGCCCACCACAACCTGTCGCTGGGCGTGGCCAACAGCATCGTCGCGGTGGAGAACGGCGTGACCCGCGTGGATGCTTCGCTCGCGGGCATGGGCGCCGGCGCCGGCAACGCGCCGCTGGAGGTGTTCATCGCCGCCGCCGACCGCATGGGCTGGGACCACGGCTGCGACCTGTACAAGCTGATGGACGCGGCCGAGGACTTCGTGCGCCCGCTGCAGGACCGTCCGGTGCGCGTGGACCGCGAGACGCTGAGCCTGGGCTATGCCGGCGTGTATTCGAGCTTCCTGCGCCACGCCGAGAAGGCGGCCGCCGATTACGGCCTCGACGTGCGCTCGATCCTGGTCGAGCTCGGCGAACGGCGCATGGTCGGCGGGCAGGAGGACATGATCGTCGACGTGGCGCTCGACCTGCTGCGCCAGCGCGACGAGAAGGCCGACGCCGCATGACGAGAGACGTGATGGCCGTGACGCCTTTCGCCCGTCATTCCCGCGAAGGCGGGAATCCAGCGTCTTTCTGTTCGACAACGTCAAAGACGCTGGGTCCCCACCTTCGCGGGGATGACGGCTTCCTGGAGATTTTCCCGTGACCGACATCGCCGCGCTCGCCGAGCGCCTCGACACAGCCGCCTTCAGCGCCACCGCGACGCCGCAGTTGGAAGACCCGATCTCGCTGGAGGACGCCTACGCCGTCCAGCACGCCAGCATCGAACGCCGCATCGCCCGCGGCGAAACGCGCATCGGCATCAAGATGGGCTTCACCAGCCGCGCCAAGATGGTGCAGATGGGCGTGTCCGACCTGATCTGGGGCCGCCTGACCTCGGGCATGCTGGTCGAGGACGGCGGCAGCATCGCGCTGTCGGACTACGTGCATCCGCGCGTCGAACCCGAGGTCGCCTTCCTCATCGGCAGGCCGCTGGCCGGTCGCGTCACCCCGGCGCAGGCGCTGGCCGCGGTCGAGGCGGTGGCGCCGGCATTGGAGATCATCGATTCGCGCTACGAGGACTTCAGGTTCTCGCTGACCGACGTCGTCGCCGACAACAGTTCGTCCTCGGGCTTCGTCGTCGGCCCGTGGCGCAGCCCCGCCACCGACCTCGACAACCTCGGCCTGGTGATGGCCTTCGACGGCCGCCCGCAGGCGTTCGGCTCCACCGCCGCGATCCTCGGCCATCCGCTGCGCTCGCTGGTCGCGGCCGCGCGCGTGGTCGCCGAAGCCGGCGAAACCCTCTCTCCCGGCGACCTCGTGCTGGCCGGCGGCGCCACCGCCGCCAGCGCGCTGGTCGCTTCTTCCTTCGTGTCGCTCGAGATGCAGTCGCTCGGGCGCTGCGGCTTCCACGTCGAGGCCTGAGCCATGCCCCTGATCCACGCCAACATCCTCGCCGGCCGCAGCCACGCGCAGAAGGCCGCGTTCGCGAAGGCCGTGACCGACGCCGCCGTGGCCCACCTCGGCGTCCCGGCGACCGCCGTGCGCGTGGTCTTCCACGAGATCGAACCGACGGACTGGTTCACCGCGGGCGAGCCGAAAGCGCCGCCGCCCGGCGCCGGCTGAGACCGCGCCGACATCGCGGCGACGCTGCGCGAACCCCCGTTCCGAACGAGCCAGAACATGCCCGAAGCCGTGTCCATGCCCCCGCCCGCCTCCGCTGCGCCATCCTTCCCGCCCAGGCTGTGGCTGCTGTTGCTGGTGGTGCTGGCCGTGACCGCGCTGACCGAATGGATCGGGCCGCTCTCCATCCCGCTGTGGTCGGCCAGCATCGTGATCCTGCCGATGCTGGTGGCCCTGCTGCTGACCACGCTGCTGGCGGCGTGGCATGCGCGCTTCCCCACGGCGCTGCAGCTGGACCTGCCGCTGCAGCGCCATGCCGACAAGCTGCTCCATACCGCGCTGCTGCTGTTCATCGTCAAGCTCGGGCTGATGGCGGGCGCCAACATGCAGGCGCTGCGCGAGGTCGGCTGGGCGCTGGCCTTCCAGGAGCTGGGCCATGCCTTCGGCACCATGGTGCTGGCCCTGCCGCTGGCGCTGCTGCTGGGCATCAAGCGCGAGGCCGTCGGCGCCACCTTCTCGATCGGCCGCGAGACCGGCATGGTCATCATCGGCCAGCGCTACGGGATGCAGTCGGCGGAAGGGCGCGGGGTGCTGGCCGAGTACATCACCGGCACCGTGCTCGGCGCGGTGTACATCTCGCTGCTGGCCAGCGTCGTCGCCGCGCTCGGCATCTTCGACCTGCGCTCGCTCGCCATGGGTTCGGGCATCGGCTCGGGCAGCATGATGGCGGCGGCGCTGGGGCCGATCACGCTCGGGCAGTCGCCGGAATTCGCGCGCGAGCTGACCGCGATCGCCGGCGCGGCCAACCTGATCGCCGGCGTGGTCGGCTTCTACTTCGCGGCCTTCGTCACCCTGCCGCTGTGCAACTGGCTGTACGGCAAGCTGGAGCCGATCCTCGGCCGCACCGCGCTCGCCCGCCGCGCGCCCTCGACCACCGACCTCGATCCGCGGTCGCAGGAGGAAGGCGACGACACGCCGACCTTCGCCGACGGCGTGCTGGCGCTGGCGCTGATGGTCGCCGGCATCGTCGTCAGCAACGCGATCGGCCACGGCGTGGCGCCGCTGCAGACCCTGCCGGGCGTGGCCGTCATGGTGGGCATCGTCCTGCTCGGCCTGCTGCTCAAGCGCGCGGTGCGCAAGCTGCCGCTGATGCTGTTCCTGGCCATCTTCTCCACGCTGGCGACGCTGCAGGGCGCCTGGCCGCTGGCCGGCGAGGTGACCGAGGTCATCAACCAGGTCCAGTTCATGAGCATCACCACCACCGTGCTGGCGCTGGCCGGCTTCTCGGTGGCGCGCAAGCTGCCGATGTTCCGGCGGCTGGGCTGGCGCATCGTGCTGGTGTCGCTGACCGCCGCCACCGGCGCGTTCATCGGCTCGGCGACGGTGGCCGAGTTCTTCCACTGATGCAGGTTCGCGCCGACATCGCGTCCATGGACCCGCCTGCGCGGGACACGCCGCCCGCACGCTGGGCGCGACCGGTGCGCTGGCTGCACTGGCTGGGCGTGCTGCTGGTGCTGGCGGTGGCGGTCGTCGGCCTGGTGATGGTCGACATGGAGCGCGGCTCGGACCCGCGCCGCTTCGCCTATGCGCTGCACAAGTCGCTGGGCATCACCGTGCTGGCGCTGGCGCTGCTGCGGGTGCTGGCGCGCGCGTTCACCCGCGCGCCGGCCGCGGTCGCCGGACCGGCCTGGCAGCAGCGGCTGGCGCAGGCCACCCACCTGCTGATGTACGCGCTGATGTTCGCCGTGCCGCTGTCGGGCTGGCTGCTCAACTCCGTGGCCGGGCAGCCGCTGCCGTGGTTCGGCCTGTTCGACATTCCCGCCATCGCCGGCAGGAACCCGGACCTGCGCAAGCCGGTGGATACCGCGCACGTCTGGCTGTTCTGGACCCTCGTGGCGCTGGTCGCCCTGCACGTGACGGCCGTTGCGCTGCACCAGTGGGTGCTGCGCGACGGCACGCTGGCGCGGATGCTGCCCGGCCGGTGACGCGATGGCCGTCAGCACCTTCGACATCTACAAGATCGGCATCGGCCCGAGCTCCTCGCACACGGTCGGGCCGATGCGCGCGGCCGCGCGCTTCGTCCAGCGCCGGCTGGCCGAACCCGGCCTGCTGCCGCAGGTCGTGCGCATCCGTGCCGAGGTCTTCGGTTCGCTGGCGTTGACCGGCCGCGGCCACGGCACCGACAAGGCCCTGCTCATGGGCCTGGAAGGCCACCTGCCCAATCTCATCGATCCCGACCTCATTCCCGGGGCGCTGGCCCGCATCCGCAGCGAGAAGCGGCTGTTGCTCGGCGGCTCCCACTCCATCGCCTTCGACGAGAAGCGCGACCTGGCCATGAACAAGCGCCAGAAGCTGCCCCACCACACCAACGGCATGCGCTTCACCGCCTTCGAC